>CAZAKB010000233.1:0-3755 GCA_964485475.1 uncultured bacterium | reverse complement strand
TGTGGCGGGGGACGGAATTGAACCGCCGACACAGGGATTTTCAGTCCCCTGCTCTACCGACTGAGCTACCCCGCCACTGTAAAAAGCGGTGTAATTTAGGATATATTCACCAAAAGCAAAAACATTTTTTCTGCTCTTGTCGCTGCAGACAAAATCCTGTATATTTGTCTCACTATGAAAGCAATGAATATTCTAAATCAACTCGCCGGCCTGCCTCATCGGGGTGCGACAACAGAAGAGGAAAGACAGGCAGCGGAGCTACTAAAACAAAATCTCATGGCTCAGAATATCCCGGCTGAACTGGAATCTTTTATGGCCAGCAGTTCCTACTCCTGGGAAGTAATCATGTTTTCGGCTACGATGATTGTTGGCCTGCTGATCAGTCCGTTTTTGTCAAAATTAGGGACAGCCATTGTCTTATTGGGATTCTGGAATTATGCCAGACATTTTATGGGGCGATCAACGCTTTTTACGCCGATTATCCCTAAAAAGAAATCTCAGAATGTTGTTGCGGAAATCCCGGCAATGCAGGTTTCAGACAAAAATATCATCCTGATGGCCCATTATGACAGCGCCCGGGCATCGTCCGTATTTGCTCCCAACATGGTTAAAAACTTCCGGCAATCCTTTTTGCTGAATACATATGTTGGGTTCTTTTCAATAATCTGGGCATATCTGGGTGACTACTGGGGGCTGTCGCTCTGGTTCAAATTTGTCTGTATCGGCCTGTCAATTGTCCATTTAATCAATATCATCATTCATATCCGCCGCGAAACGTTTCATAACTTCGTTCCCGGAATCAATGACAATGCTTCCGGCGTCGCTGCCGTTTTTGCTGTTGTCGAAGATTTGAAAAAAATCCCTCTGCAGAATAGCAATATCTGGATTGTATTCACAGCCTGCGAAGAGGCCGGAATTCAAGGTGCTAAAGCCTTTTACCATAAGCATTGGCCTGATTTACCTGCCGATAAAACTGCCGTCATTAATCTTGACAATATTGGTTCAGGCAATCTGCATTTCGTTACGGGTGAAGGGATGTTATTATATTATAATTTTGACGAAAGCATTATCCACGTTTGTGAAGAATTAACTAAACAAACAAAATATTCCGATGTTAAACCACTCGAGTACCGCCGGGCCTATTTCGACACACTGGTTTTTACCCAACACGGCTATCCCTGCACCACCCTGATCGCTCTTGATGACAATGGGCATATTCCAAACTGGCATTGGTACACCGACACAATCGACAATATAAATGAAAAAGTAATTAACCATGCAGCGGACTTTGCTATCGACATGGTTCGATTAATCGACCGGCATTAGAAAAATGAACCAGAATTTGCGCCATTTTGCAATACTGATCTTTTTATTGGTTGTTTCTGTTATTGGAGGAGCCATCATTTACTTTCAGGAATCACAGCAACCTCAAAGTAGTTCGGTGATTAAACTCCCCATCAGCGAGCCGGCAGAACTGATCATAGATAGAGACGAATACATTCATCTCAGCGCCCAAAACAGCAATGATTTATATAAAACACTCGGGTATATGCATGCAGCCAGGCATCTGGTTAAAATGGATCTGTTCCTGCGTGCGGCAACCGGCACACTCAGCGAGGTATACGGGCCTGAGTATCTAGACATTGATATTCTTTCCAGGACAGTTGGTTTCGCCAATATAGCCTCAGATTTCATTACAAGGATTGATCCCGACGTCTTTCAAATTTTAAACGACTACTGTAACGGAATCAACACATATATAGACAAAAACACTTATCAGCTACCCCGGGATTTCAAAATCCGGCAATACTCACCGTCACACTGGAAACCGGAAGACTGCCTCGCGATTCAGCGCCTGCTTGCTTGGTCACTGTCTGATCAATTGATTAAAAAAGTAGTGTTTTATAAGCTTCTCGAAATATATGGCCCGGATAAAATCCGGGAGGGCTTCCCGGCTGTCAACAACCTGCCTTCCGTTTCTTTTCCGGTTCTTAATACTCAGTTATTTTCGGACTTAAATCATTTCGTCTCCAGCCATTTACAATTACTGGACCTGTTGAATATCACGGCCGAAGATCTGGAAAACAGCTGGGTACTGTCGGCAAATCATACCATTGATAATATTCCCGCCATGGGAGGTGAATTGCCCGGCTTTTTACATGATTATCATGACATTTTTGAATTGACCGCACCGGGGATCATTGTCAGTGGTCTGACCATTCCGGGGATCCCCTTTCTACTGTTTGGCTGCAACACCACAATTGCCTGGAATCTAACTATCCGCCCGACGGATAACCTCGAATTTATCCTGAATCCCGCCTCTGATAATACAAATCGGTACAGAGTCAACAATCAATTGTCTAACTTTAGCACCAGACAGGAACGGATTGGTATTCGTAATAAACCGGATACGACGATTACGGTACAGAAAACAACATTGGGCCCTGTTGTGAATACGATTTCCGAAAACCGGAGCAATCAATATGCCGTTTCTGTACATTGGAAGGGTGCTCAATTTTCAGATGACCTGAAAAGTTACCTACATCTTTGTTCGGCAAACAACTGGGAAACCTTTAAAGAGGCGGTCAGTTTGCATGTGATTCCGGCAGCAGAAGTCGATTACCTGGATATTAACGGCAATATCGGGACCACTCAGTATGTATCGGATCTGGAAACGAATAAAACCTCTGAACAATTACCAACTCTGTCCCGGCTTTATGAGCCCAACTATATCACTCCAATTCATCATCTCTTTCGCAACCTGAATCCGCAATCCGGATACATCCGGCATCATCGCATGTTGTCCAAATTCGTTCAAGATTCCATGATTTGTAACGATATTTTTAAAAGCAAACCCCGGTTATCTTTTCAGGAAATCCTCAGTCACAATACTGACCGACAGGCAGAATTGCTTTTACCGCTTTTTTTTGAAATTATTTCAATCAATGACCTGGTCAACCCCATTCATCGCCAGGCTTTTGAAATTCTAAATCAATGGAATTGCCAGATGTGCGATTTGAGTCCGGCTTTAGGCATTTTCAATACTCTATTGAGCACGCTTTGCGAACAAATCTACAAAGACGAAATGGATTTAACCGATTTGCAGACATATTTACAGTTTGAGCGTCTCAGTGATGAATCCTTTCTAAATATCCTGTATCTCTTACGGCAGGGTGAATCATCGTGGTTTGATAATATCCAGACAACGAATATTATCGAGAGACGAAAAACAGTAATTTTGACCGCTTTTACCAAGACCGTGGATTTTCTTGCTGAACGGTATTCTCCGAATATCTCCCAGTGGACACCGGAAAGTATCCTGGACCAAAATCAGATCGACCGGACAAGTTTTCTGCTGACGCTAGATCCTTTTCCGGCTATATATAAATCCACAGTCAGGCTCCATCGTTCACACCCGTTGAGTCGTAAGCATACAATTGCATATCACAAAAGCCGGATGCAATCTTCGAATCGATATGCATTGATTCAGGATGGGGCCCGGATTATTACTGTGCGGCCTGAATAGTATCTCTATTCAAACAGGGTCATCTTTTCATCAATTAGTTCCCGCAAAACCGGCAATACAAATACATTTGACAAATCCAGCCGGCTAACAACATTGGCCATAAAATCGACCTGCATATCCAGAGCAGTATAATCGTTGATTACGATTTTTTTTTCACTTTCAATAAGGCAGGTTCCCTCTTTAAAATCGCCTTTCCCGTAGACAACCGTATAGCCGATTTTGTCCAGAA
>CAZAKB010000232.1:0-3778 GCA_964485475.1 uncultured bacterium | reverse complement strand
GAATTTTTCATGTTATACTCCTTGTTTAATTTCCCACCTGTTTACATACAATAGCCAAACATTAGGACAATTATATACAAAAATCAAGAAATAATTACAATTTTCAACGGGCCAACACAACGGTTGTGATATATCCAACAGTCTTATCGGACACCGCGTCTGTTGCCGAACAGCGAACCACATACATGCCAATCCGCGCTTTGTTACTGTGTTTACTGGAACCGTCCCAATAAACCGCTCCCTCGGATGAAGTGGCGATGTCCTTCGCCGGTTCATATATCAAGCGCCCCACCAGATCATAAATCTGCACCGTCAACTTTGCGCTGGGAAATGGCAGTTTATAAATAATTGCCACCCGATCATCAAGACCGTCTCCGTTTGGTGAAAATGGGTTTGGTTCAGTTTTTATGCCAAGCTTGTCCGTATTGTTTTCAATGGCCACTGAGTTCTTGTGTCCCGGTGTACCTCCCGATGGATCGGTTGAATATCGCCAGTTGCTAATTATATTTGGATTGTTGAAAAAAACTCTTTCCAGGGATACGTTTTGGGAAATTTCCCACTGGGAATTATAAATTAAATTATCGATTGTTTGCCCCGTCGGATCTTTTAAACAAATGGCATCTGCGGTATTGTTCAAAGAAGGAAATTTCTCAAAAACGATTGTATTCGATGATGTGATTCGAGGGAAATGAAATACTGAAGAGTCTGCCGCAAATACAAAATACTTCCCCGCAGGAATAGTCTTTTGCTCACGGATTTCCACGGGCGCGCCGGTATTTTCATCGCAAATCATCCAGCCCTCAAGTTGAATGGCTTCTGAAGGATTATATATCTCGATATACTCCGAGTTTGACTCGCTATCAGTAATGAGTTCCAGGGGATTGGCCATAAATTCAGACAACAGGAGGTCGCCCATAGTATATGCGGTTCTGATTTCGGTGCACAGAGTGTCGTTCGCATGATTCATGTCCTCTTGCCAATCGATAAATACTTGCACACAGTGGATTCCCGACTTAAAAGCGCCAATATTTATCGTGATAGAATCCTGGCCCCCCGGCCCAATTTCTCCAATGTTTTTTGCCACAATAATCTGCTTGTTTTCCTGAACGGATATTTGGGCGGCAGAACAACTGTTTCGTCCTCTGTTTGAAAACCAACATAAGATTTCCACTTCGGATCCAGTGTCGCCATCATAATAACCAAGCTGTACGGAGTCCATCTTCAAATCAAACAAACGCGGCATAACTGAATTATCCGCTCCCGGCGTTGACCCGTTTACATTCTGAGATAAAAGCCAGAACTGACGTTGTTCACCAGGATCTTCGGGCAATCGTTTTTCCAGAGACACTCCGGGGACAACGTCCCATTCATTATCATAGGTCAACGAATCTATTATAGCGCCCGTCAGATCGCGAAGAATAATTTTATCAGCAGTATTACTCAGTCCCGGCCATTTTTCAGGCACGCTCGCCAGGAAATTATCCACAGAATTATATTCGAAAAAGATACTGTCCTGGGCCAACACCAGAAATTTTCCATTCTCAAGTATTATCGATCCCGACAAATCTGTAGCACTGCGGCTATCCTCCAGGGTCCATTCGTTCAAATTGACAATATCTCCACCTCGATGAATCAGCTCAATAAATTCTACCTGATCGGGATTTGGACAGGCAAGAAATTCATTAATAACCACCGAGTGTTTTGGATATTCAACTAATAAATCGGTCGTTGATGTATTATCCTTTGTATTCTCGTCTTCGCTCATGGCGACAATCGCCAAATAGTGACAACGCCCCGATTTCTCCGAATAAATTTCTCCATCCAACAAAATTGTGGAGTCCGGTAAAAGCGGAGGGATGTTGTGCAAACTCCACACTAATTCTCCCGGTGATGCATGGGTGTCGCCATTGAAGTCATGATATATTTCCAGAAAATAGTTGTTTGATTTTTGGCTACCGGTATTGATAATGCCAATTTGAAAGGTCACCGAGCGGACAAGCGCCACGGTGGAGTCCACAAACAGGAAGCTTTCCGGGATTATTTTCAAATCATACTGATATTTTAAAATGGAATTTTCTGTTCCCGGAGTTGCCCCGGTGGAATCATCCGAACTTCCCCAATTAAATTCACTAAGTGCGAGCGAGTTGGGATCTTTCCTTTCAATGCTTATCCCGGTTGCGCCGCCCCATTCCTGACGGAAATACACTGCTTCGATCATGCGGCCACTTCCATCCGCCAAAAACAGGGAGTCCGAGGAATTGTTTAGTATCGGAAAAGTCTCCGGAATTATCAGATTCCCGGAAAATTGCGGATAGGCTTGCTTGAAATCCGATCGAGCAGCAACGACACAAAATCTGCATGGTTCAATAATTTCTGTTTCTGTTGTTAGCGTCCGCCAGCCACCACCGGCGTCCCGGAAGGTCCATCGATATAAATTAATATTCATGCCCGTGGTATTAAACAGTTCAAACCACTCGGACTCTCCGGATTCGGGTACATTCATAACTTCATTTATAACAACACTGTTTTCGGGAAATCCAACCATAAAAACACAGCTGTCCTGATCGTTGGCGGACTGCTCGTCGCCGGAATAAAACACTTCGCAATATATCCGATAAACCCCGCCCGGCATTGATTCAACAATAAACGGTTTTTTTTGATTGGCCCCGGACTGTATGGTTGTTTCAAAGTACAGTAGTGTATCAATTATTGTGGTTTCGCTCGTTGCCGGCGACATCGGTTTCACGGCCAGATAAATTGAATAGGCGCCAATATCGGAAAGTCCATTGTTGCCAACGACAAATTCAAATTCAACGGATTCATCATGTTCCATGTCTTCTGATACAACATAAATCGTATCAATCGAAAGATCATATGTTTTGACCATCCGGCTATTCATATGTCCCGGAGTGCCGCCGATGGCATTTTGTGACAACGCCCAATTTTCGGAAACATTGCTGTCCCGATTGGGATCAATTCGTTCCAGCGATACACCTTGTTGATAGCCCCAGGTGCTTGAATATTTCAGTGAATCGATCACTTGTCCACACAAATCCCGGACAACAATGGAATCTTCCGTATTATTGAGCGTCGGTAGCGAAAAAACACAATGAACAACTATTCCACCAATCTCCCAAAAACTTTCGACTGATTCATCAGACGATAAAAGCACATATTCATTGGGCGCTACCACTATATCTTTTTCCGATATGACAATTTTAGAAGCATTGTCGCCAATGCGCCAGTTCGCAAGATTTATCGTATCTGCTGATACATTCAGCAGTTCAATCCATTCGCCGCCAAAATCGGTTTTAGGCACATACATAAATTCATTGATGACCATGCATCCCGTCGGATACTGCACATTGAGAATAAAAAACTTCAAATTATTGTCATTGTCATCATCGTCCGTAACTATTGAGCAAATTATCCGATTTCTGCCCGAATAGGCCATCAAAACACTTGGATACAATACAACCGAATCGCCAGAGCTTATCGTTAACACGTCCACATATAATACTTCGTTTTCCTGCAAAACGGAATCCCGGTTGCTGTCGATTCCCAGATAGAACTCAGCATTATCAATCGTTTCGCGACCAATATTTTTAATATTAATATACAGGTCCGCCGTGCCTCCGGGTTTTGGGTAATGCGTATCATCAAGCATTCCAACATCGCTGATCTCCAGATCAAAATCCTTTATTATAACACTGTTGTTGTATCCGGGCGTTCCTCCGTTGGTATTTTGGGACAACGCCCAATTCCCGGACATATCACC
>CAZAKB010000231.1:0-3797 GCA_964485475.1 uncultured bacterium | reverse complement strand
TTTCGGGAACATTTGCGATCAGCAATACGCTGGGGAAACCGGAATTTAACTATGAGATGACGATCGCTGACCCTGTATTTGATCGTCTTTCGGCAAATACGATGCAGACAAAGGGAGTTTATCGTAATCACAAACTGGAATTTACCAATATTCAACTTCGGGACGAGTATGGTGGTGCAAGCGGGGCCGGTTATCTGCCATTTTCGTTTTCTTTCAGCCCGTTAAATGTAAATTTTCAAAAAGATTCTCTGATGTTTATGAGTTTTACTTTACACTCTAAGGCGGTTGAATTTTTATCAGCCTATATAGGCAACCTGGAAAGTATTGAGGGCGACTATAACATTGCGTTAAATATCACCGGAACACCGAACAATCCGGTTCGGTCCGGCAATATCACTGCAAAAAACGGTATAATTCGCATTGGTTCTCTTGAAAATCCAATTACCGGAGTTACCGGCAGTGCAATTCTTAGTGATAATCGGATGGAGATTATTTCAATGGAAGGATATATGGTTAAACCGATATCCGGTCGTCGTATTGATACTTTTAAACGTAAATTACGAAAATATACGATGGATATTCTATTTCCGCCTTCCAAGTCACCGGACGAACCGAATGTGACTATTAACGGGACTATTGATTTTTCGACCTTTTTAAAACCAGTCCTTAATGTAAATATGACTGGTGACGAAATATATATAAGAACGTTGTTGGCTGAACAGGAAGGGATTCTGGATGCTACGTTTACGGTATCTGGCGGTGACACAATGAATATTGAGGGTGAAGTCGATATTAATGAATTCATTATCAGAAATGAATTTGGAGGATCGGAGTCACTAATAGAAGAAGAAAAACCACCTGGTCGGGTATATACTACAATCAATTTACACACGATTATACCGGGCAACCTTTATTTTCGGAATAGTCAGCTGAATTGTGAACTTGAGGGTGAAATGTGGATCATTAAGGATGGAGCAGAATCATACAGGTTTTCCGGAACTCTGGATATCCGCAAAGGCAAGTTCTTTTATTATGGCTGGGAGTTCGATGTTGTACAGGGTTCAATAACCTTTGATCCAACCGAATTTAATCCGACTCTGGACATCGAAGCAAGGGTTGACCTCGCGTCCTATACTGATTACAATACGACTGAAAAAACGGGTTCTGAGGAAGATTATGTCACTGTTCTTCTGACGGGAGACCTTCAGAATCCGACGCTGGCATTTAATTCCGATAAATACAATGAAGGTGACATTTTGATGTTTTTAACCCGAACACAGTTGGGTACCGAAGACGCCTTGAATCAGGATAGAATTTCATCGGATGCGATGAATATGTTTGGAGTGTATTTTGAACGGCAGTTGGAGAAAAGTATCGGACAAATCAGCGGACTTGATGAATTTGAGCTTCGGACGAAAGGCAATTTGCTTTCAAACCAACAGCCGGATCAGTGGAGCGTCAGTCTGGGTCAAAAATTAGCCCCCAATCTCTATTTTAAATACGAACGGAATTTGTCATTAATTGAACCGACGCAGCTATTTGGAATTGAGTATCGTCTGAGCCGAAATTTTTCTGTTAGTGGGGAAGTTGAGCAGGATGGTTCGTTCAGGGTAAATTATTTGTATAAATACCGGTATTAAGCATGTTATTTAGTCGGATACGTAAAATTGTGTTTATCAGTGCCATGATAATTATTTTCAGTGGTCAAGGTGAACTCTTTGCGCAGGGTAAATTTACACCGACTGAGTACGTGGTTGGGAAAATATACCTGGATGGGAATGAGGCTTTCAAAACCCGGAAATTAAAGAAACAGATGAATCTTAAAGATAGACGACTAACCCGTTCAAAGACGTTCACCCGTCGGTTAATTGAACTGGATCGGATTTTATTACAGAGTATATATGTGAAAAACGGGTATCTGAATAGCGTCGTCCGGGATTCTTTTAAAGTCCATGAAAACGGGAAAGTTGACCTGTATTATTTTATCACCGAAGGGCGTCAATACTTTCTTAAACAAATAGATATCGATGGAAATACATCCCTGTCCGATGAGAGAATTCTTGAAATTCTTGACCATAAGATAGGTAAACCCTATAATCCGATTAAAATCCGTGAAGGTATTAAACTATTAAAAACAGAATATGCAAATAACGGAAAACCACTTGCCTCTGTTCAGGATTCTGTGGATGTAAATAATGGAATTTACCTGTTTATCCACATCACAGAGAATCCGACGATGAAAATTGGCACGATTCAAATATTAAATAATAAATTGGTTAAAATCAGACCGATTGAACGGGAAATATTGTTGAAGCCGGGAGATCTTTACTCACAAAAAAAGATCGATTTATCAAAAAAACACATCTTTGAAACCGGGTTGTTTTCCAGTGTTAATATTCGGCCTTCCGAGATCGATACGGCGAAACACACGTTTAATCTTCAAGTAGATGTGCGGGAATTGAATATGCGATATCTTGGAGGTAGTGTCGGTTTCGGGCAGGAAAAAGGACTTGTTGAGGGAAGTGAAGATTATCAGCCCTTTTCTTTGAATGGTGAATGGCTGCACCGCAATATTGCTGGTAGAGGCAGCCGGTTAAACCTGAAGATGGGCTTGTTGATTGATATATTTAGTAGTCGCGATCCGTTGATAAATGTATCGATTAATTATATAGAACCATGGATGCTTGGATTTCGGTCCTCAACATCATTTAGACTGTTTTTCCAAAGCGAAATAGTGGGTGGTAGGCCTCGACGACAATATGGCGAAGAAACTGCGCTGATATACCAACCGGACAGACGACTTTATGCCAGTGTCGGCGCCGTGATTAAAAAAGTATTCTGGATCGATGAAATCAGCGTTCAACAGGATACTACCAAAGATAGCGAACGGGCAATTACATTTCAGGTTCGCAGGGATTACCGGAATAATTTTCTGTATCCGACAAAAGGAACCGTTTATACATTTGATGGAAAAATTGTCGTTAAGATTTTCGATGGGACCCAGGAATATTATTGGTTCGAAACATCATTCAGTCAATATATACCGATTTGGGGAAAAGTTGTATTTGCATACCGTGGGAAATTTGGGTATCAACAATCTCTGGAAAAGAAGGACACTCCGAATTACGCCAAATTTTTTCTGGGTGGAGGATCAAGTATGCGGGGATGGAAAGATAGTGAATTTTTCCCTGGTGGCGGGAATGTCAAAGTATTGACTAGTGCAGAAATTCGCTTTCCGCTAGTCTGGGTTCTGGGGGGTGAGATTTTTATTGATGGCGGGAACCTGACATCTGACATTCCGTCACTGTTAAGTACGACATATCGTTGGGATGGCGGATTTGGCCTGACAATTGCCACTCCTTTAGGACCGATAAGGATTGACATTGCGAAGATACTTGGGAAAAAAGACCAACCCTATCAATGGCAGTTTTCAATTCCTTATGCATTTTAAAAACAGGAGTAGTTATATTGTCGTTTGATCGTTTTACCATAAAGGCACAGGAAGTTGTGAAGAATGCATTCGATCTGGCGCAACAGCATTCTCATCAGCAGATTGAACCGGAGCATCTACTTCAGGCTATTCTGACAACACCGGATAATGTTGGAGTTATTGTTCTGAAAAAAATTATCGAAAATCCGGCCGGAAAAACGGATGATTCAGAAGCATATTCTGGATCCCTTTTCGCTGGAAATTCTATCCGGATATTTTAATTCGGGCGACGAAATTACTATTGATGCTGCCGATGGAACAATTCGGTTTTTAAAAAGTTGATTGAGGGGAACATTGAACCAATGTA
>CAZAKB010000230.1:0-3834 GCA_964485475.1 uncultured bacterium | reverse complement strand
AACAGGTCGCAAATTTATTTATATCAAACCTGAATATCAAAGGAAAAAACAGATTTCGTGTTTATTTTTATCTTAAAACTGCTACTGATCGTTTTTTTGGTGCTGCTGGGAGTGGTTGTTTTAACGATTTTAATTCCTATCCGTTTTCGTTTTAATGGAGACTTTAGCGATGATGAAAAACGATTTTCCGGAGTTGTTTCGTTCTATTTTGGCGCGATCCAATTATTTCTAAAGTTGGAACAGGAAACACTTCGCTTAGCCGTTGCATTTATCGGTATCAGAATTCCGGTATATAAAAAAATATTGAAAGAAGTGGGTGAAAAATCCCAAAAGCCGCCCGTAAAGAAATCGAAGAAGAAAACCAAAAAATCCTCAAAGTCCCAATTGAATGCGATCGACTGGATTACGATTATCCGGAAGGTATTTCCTCGCGTGTTGAAGCCGATTAAGTTTAAGACATTATCGGTAGATTTAGCGGTTGGTTTTTCCAATCCTGCGGCAACTGGGCTGTTCATTTCTACTTATTATATGTTTAAATACACGATCAAAAAAATGGAAAACATTACATTTCACGCTAATTTTAAACGAAAAGGAATGTTTGGGAAAATTAATATTGACGGTTTAATTCATTTGGTTCAATACATCGCAATACTTATTTTTGCATATAAGCAATATAGATGTCGTTTGCGGAGTAAAAAAGGAGGTCATAGTGGTTGAAAACCTGTTAGATACACTGTTGGGAAAGTTAAAAACGCTGATGGATTCCGAAACAGTTGTCGGGAAACCGATTTCGGTTGGGAAGGCAACGGTTATTCCGGTGACAAAAATATCCTTTGGATTCGGAGCCGGTGGTGGTAAATCAAAAGGGGACGGTGATTCCGGAACCGGAACCGGTGGTGGCGCCATTATTGAACCGGTGGCCATTATCATGATTGAGGATGAATCTGTTCGTGTACACAGCCTAAAAGATCACAGTATTGCGAAAGTCATTGAAATGATTCCGGGGATCCTGAAAAAATTTGGTAAATCCAAAGGTTCTGGAAAAGGGAAAAGTGAGGATTGATTTATTGTTAATCAATGCAACTTTTTCTTGTATTTTAGAATGACTCCCCCTATTTTTCAGCGAGGGAAAATAATATGAACGATACCGTGTTAAAAAACATTCCGTTATTTGCCGATTTGCGAGATGAGATTCTCGAAAAAATCTTTGACCTGGTGCAAAAACGGATTTACAAGCGCAACAACATGATTCTGATGGAAGAGGACGCGGGCGATACGCTGTTTATTTTAAACACCGGCAGCGTCAAAATTACCCGCCTCAGTGATGACGGGCGTGAGGTCATTCTGTCGATTTTAGGAGAGGGCGATTTCTTTGGCGAAATGTCGATTTTCGATGGTGAAAGCCGTTCCGCGAATGTCATTGCCCTGGAAGACTCGGAAGTATTCATCCTGAAACGCGGCGATTTTCTGGATCTTCTGGAAAAGCACCCCAAGATCGCCATTACCCTGCTCCAGGAAATGGCTGTTCGTTTGAGACGCTCCGATCAGCAGATCGAAGGATTGTCGCTCAGTGATGCCGAGAGCCGGATTGCCATGAGCATCATTCGCTTTGCCGAAGATCTGGGAATCATCAAACTGGGACAGGTCGTCATTGAAAGTCTTCCTTTTCAACAGGATATTGCCAATATGGCCGGAACCAGCCGAGAAACAGTTTCGCGGATGTTGAAAATGCTGGAGGTCAAAGGCTGGATTCAGCGTAAAGGCCGCCGGTTGGTGATCACAAACTATGATGAATTTGTAAAAGAGTTCGGTTAGTCGGCACTTATACAATAATAATTTGACGACGGGATGGTTTTAAAACGGTCCCGTTTTTATTTTACGAACTATTGTTTTATTGATTTGTCATAGGCGTCATGTATAATGGGCGTCAGGACTGCGGCCCAAAGGGCATACCCGGTTTGATTCAGATGCAAACCATCGTCCAGGAATAATTCGGGACCGGGTTTTTCTCCATTCACTAACATTGGTGTGGCAGTATCGATGTAGTAGAGATTTGAATCGCTAGTATTGAAACGTTTAATCTGTTGATTCAGTTCATCCATTTCCGGCCATTTGTCCCAGCGACTGATACTGGGTTTTACAGGAAGATAAATCAGTCGAATAGCAGAAAAATCGGTTTTAATTTTTGTGATAAATTCAATGTAGTCTGCCAGAACCTGCGAGACCGATTTTCCGGCAGCGATATCATTATCGCCACAGTAGAAAACGATTACCCGGGGAGAGTACACTTTTATTGTTTCCTGATAATAATGTAACATATCGGAAATATGAGCGCCTCCGAACCCACGGTTAATAATCGGCAATTCGGGAAAGGCGGTATGCGTTTGCCAGAGTCGGATACTTGAACTGCCGGCAAACAGGATGGCGTCGGCGGGAAAACTGTTTTTCTGATCCCATTCCGTGAAGCTGTTTATCTCTTTGGTAAAACGTAACGGATCGGGATCAGGTAATTCGGCAAAAAGTTGAAGGTATAAAAATACCGGAATTACGATCAGAGCAAGAGTGATTTTTAATAAAGGAAATCTGTTCATGTGTCACCTGTTTGAATGTTAAATTCGTTTCCAATATACATAGAATTTATGAAAATTCAAGATGCTTCAATAAAAACTGCTTTTCTGGGATGGGATAATTATATTTAGAGGTTATTTTGATTTTAATTGATTACCCAGATAATTATTAATGCAGACAGATCAAGCAGATTCTCCAAAAGACGATATGAAAGAAATGGGTTTTTTAGACCACCTGGAAGAGTTACGCTGGCGCCTGCTCAAAATATTGTTCAGTGTGATTCTGTTTACAATTATCTGTTTTACTGTGTCGGATTATTTCATTGAATTGCTGCTAAAGCCCTCCAAAATGCTTCAACCGGATATGACAATCCAGGTGCTGAAAGTGCAGGGCATGCTAATGCTGAAATTTGGAGTAGCCTTAGTGATGGGGATGGTTATTTCCATTCCGATGATCGCCTATCAGTTCTGGGCATTTATTGCACCGGGATTGTATGCTGATGAGAAAAAATGGGGGCCGTTGCTGGTCATCAGTGTCAGCCTGTTTTTTCTGGCTGGTGTTGCCTTTGCCTATTATGTTCTAATCCCTTTTGCAATTAAATTCCTTACAGCAATTGGTTCTCCCGATGTTGAGAAAAACATTTCGATCAATTATTACGCGAAATTTGTTATGCAACTACTACTGGCGTCGGGTATGATTTTTCAGATGCCTGTAGCCTCGTTTCTATTAACCAAAATGGGGCTAATAACACCGGTATTTCTACGCAAATCCTGGCGTTATGCAATCATTATTATTTTGATTCTGGCCGCTTTTATTACACCGCCTGACCCGGTCAGTATGATCCTGATGGGGGTGCCACTCCTGTTTCTGTATGAATTCAGTATTATTGTTTCCCGGTTTGCTTCCGGAAAGGAAAAAACCGATTCGGACCAGGAACATTTAGAAGGTTGATGATGACAATTAGCATTGAGAATCTGTCCCGGCCGGTAAGTGATGAATTAGCGTTGTTTCACCGGGAATTTGCCACATCCTTTCAATCGGATGTCGGGATGATAAATGATATCGCCGCCTATATTCTGGATCAGAAAAGCAAGCATATCCGTCCATTGTTGGTTCTGCTGTCAGCCCGGCTCTGCGGAACTCCGACTGATGCTACAATTGTTTCGGCCAGCCTGGTAGAATTACTCCACACGGCGACGTTGATTCACGATGATATCATTGATGAATCGATAACCCGTCGAGGTGTTCCATCAGTCAATGCGGTCT
>CAZAKB010000229.1:0-3842 GCA_964485475.1 uncultured bacterium | reverse complement strand
TTTATGATAATTACATCGGCATTTTCCGGTTCGGGATCATAATCCATCCGGTAGAATTTCAAGTATCCCTTCAAAACCTCGGAATCTACCGTGTTTTTGGGACAACCGAGGGATATTATGGAAAATGTCTTCGGTTTCATTCCATTACTTTCAGAAGAGCATCCACAAAATCACCAGGATCAAACTTTACCAGATCATCAATTTGCTCGCCTACGCCCAGATATCGGATTGGAATAGACAATTTGTGGTGAATTGCCAGCACAACACCCCCTTTGGCGGTTCCGTCCAGCTTGTTCAGAATTATCCCGGTCACGCCAACGGCTTTCAAGAATTCCTGGGCCTGAACGATACCGTTTTGCCCGGTATTCGCATCCAGCACCAACCAGATGTCGTGGGGCGCCTCGGGAATTTGCTTGGCAATCACCCGTTTGATTTTACCCAATTCCTCCATGAGATTGGATTTGGTGTGCAATCTTCCGGCGGTATCAATCATGACGATATCATGGCTTTTGACCAGCGCCGATTTAATAGCATCGAACGCCACGGATGAAGGGTCTTTACCCTTTGGATTACCTAAAAATTCCACACCGGATCGTTCTGCCCAAACCTTCAACTGATCATAGGCAGCCGCCCGGAATGTGTCCGCCGCAACCAACAATACCTTTTTTTCCTGGGTCTGAAACCGGTGCGCCAACTTGCCAATGCTGGTGGTTTTTCCTGTTCCGTTGACGCCAACAAACAGGATCACTCTGGGTTTCGCTTCGGTCTCATCGATTGGTATATCGGAACGAATCAGCGACTTTATTTCATTTTTCAGGATTTCAGCCAGGTTCGCCGATTCACGCCGGTCCATTTTCTTCAGGCGGTCAATCAAAACATCGGTCAGTTCGACACCCAAATCCGAAGCAATCAGCGTGTCCTCAATTGAAGTCAGGAGTTCATTCTCAATGCGAAAATATTTGCCCAACAATGGAATCCGAGTCGCGATGCCGGACTCGGTTTTCCGAAGCCCGGCTGACAAACGGTCAGGCTTATCAGTCAGAGCAGTTTTCCTTCTTCTTCGGAGAATGTGTTGTAAAAAAGTGTAAATATACTGGACCCAGGAAATGAAGAGGAAAAAGATCGACGTCCACATAATCGGAGAGATCCAACGTCCAAGTATATCGGTGTAAATAAACGCTAAAATTGTTGCGGATGTAAAGACGATCGAAACTTTGCCAAGTTTATTGGCCGAAGGTGCAATTTTCAGGTTATTCATCAGGTAAATACCAACCAGTGCAATTGACAAGTCGCGCCCGGCTAAAATCAGAAAATAGGACATCGGCATTTTATCGGATTCTAACAAGTACAACATGACGCTAAAAATCACAACCTTATCGGCAAAGGGATCCAGAATTTTTCCCAGATCGGTAATCTCGTTCCCGATACGAGCCAGCCAGCCATCCAACCCGTCAGTAGCAATTGCTATAATGATAAAAATAAACGCAATATCTGACCGGCCTTCATTGAGGTAATAAAGGATCGGCAAAGTCAGAAATGCTCTTAGAATAGAGATTATATTAGATATCGTTACGATCCGGTCCGGGTGCATCGATTCATATTTTTCACGAACTTTGTTTTTCAATGCGTTCTCATCTCCTTGGTTTTAACGGCTGCTGTCAGGTAATGTTCAAGTGAATTAATTCCAACCTTTTCAATAATATCCTGCCGGTGTTCCAGGGCATTCAAATCCCCGGTGAAAATTAGGTTACCCCTGTCTAAAATCCAATAATGGCAAGAGATTTTACGAATCAGATTAAAATCATGAGATACGATCATGATATGGTGTTTTTGTCGAAATTCTTCCAGTATGCGATACAGCTGTGCTTTCCCTCTGCGCCCAAGGCCAATGGTCGGCTCGTCCAAAATCAAAAGTTCCGGTGATAGCGCCAGGCTCAGCGCTATGGCCAGCCGCCGCAGTTCACCACCACTCAATTCAAATCCGCTTTTATCTCTGATGGTGTCAAAATCCAGGGAAAATTTCTGCAAGTAATCGCAGATTGAATTATAAACACCAGCACTATTTACATTCTGAGAAAGGATCTGCTGAACGGTCTCCCCAATGTGAACCCCCAGCAATATCTTTTCTGGAAACTGAGGTGAATACATAATCTTCGGAATGGCTGAATTCCCGTTCGATAAAAACGAAACCAATCCGGAAACAGGTTCGATTATTCCGGCCAGTAATTTACTAAATGTCGTCTTCCCGGAACCGGACAGCCCGTACATTCCGAGCACACCATTAAAAGAATAATCCAGATCTTTGATTTGCAGGTAAAACGAGTTGGCTTTACTGAACCTGTATTCAAGATTACGGATATTTACCGACAGATCATTCAGCATAAGTATCCTCAATCATCTTCAAATAATCGACACTTTTTCCAGTCCAGGTAACTGCGCCCTGATCCAGTTCAATGACGTAATCGGCCATTCGGATTTCATGGTTTTCCTGGCTGATCCATATAACGCTGACATTTTGTTTACGCAGGTCGGAAATCCGTCGATACAATTGTATTTGAGCGTTAATATCAAGAAATGAACAGGGCTCATCCAGGATTAATATATCCGGATGACTGATCATCATGCCGGCCAGCGCCAGGCGTTGCTTTTCACCGCCGGATAAATAATTGGGTGAATCGTCGCGGCGATCGGCCAAATCGTATTCCTGCAAGGTATTCTCAACCTGGATTCGCATTTCCGCAGAAGGAACTCCTCTGTTTTCCAGATTAAACGCCAGCTCCCGCTCAATATTGAAATGAACAATCTGATCATCCGGGTTCTGGAATAGATACCCAAAGTGAATATCATTGCGGCATTTTCCATTTAATTCAAAACTGATCCGGCCGCTTCCTGGTTCCAATAAACCGGCAATAAGCTTCAGCAGCGTTGTTTTCCCCGATCCGCTGTTACCGGTTACGATAACCCGCGAGTTCAGCGGTATTTCCAGGTTGATATTATTAAAAAGGGGCGTGGATTTTTTATACTGAAAATCCAAATCGCTAATTCGAATTCTCAATCATTCTCCAGTATTTCTTTAACCGTCCTGGCAGACGCTCCCATATTATCCAGAATTACCCGTCGGGCGGCCTCGGATGCCTGTTTGTAAAACGTTTCGTTGTCCATCAATTTAGAAATCAGCAGATAGAGACTTGATTCATCAGCACAGGTAAATCCACCACCGGCTTTTACCAATAGTTCCGCTTCACGGGAATTGTGATAATCCGGTCCAAATATTACCGGAATACCGGCAACCGCTGGCTCCATGACATTATGAACTGAACCACGAAAGCCGCCACCCACAAAGGCCAGATTCGTCTGGTGATAAAGTTCCGCCAGAATTCCGATTTTATCAATTAAAACAATCGTTTCATTCACGGGAAACTGTTTCACCCGGGTATAACGACAAGTAGAAATACCGTTCCCTTTTAACTGATCCTCAAAACTTTCCAGTGCAAATTCGTTCGGTTCGTGGGGCGCGATAATGCACCTGGATTGGGGAGAATGTTTGAGAATTTTCCGGATGACCGGCATTAGATGCTTGGCATCCTGTGGCCAGATGCTGCCAACAATAAACACAAAACTATTTTCAAATACATGCGGCATGCGAGCCGTCATCCGACTGCGGGCCCGCTCAATCACCTGGTCATACCGGGTGTCTCCCAAGTTCAGCACCTTGATCTGAACACTGCCAATCAACTTATTGACGGATTCTTTATCTTTTTCGGATATGGCAAAAATATAGTCCAGAGAGCGATACAATTCCTTGAAAAATCCCCGAACAACAGGGTAGAACTTTGAACTGT
>CAZAKB010000228.1:0-3843 GCA_964485475.1 uncultured bacterium | reverse complement strand
CGAAAAAGGCGATCCGGTTGCAGTTAAAGCCTTTGTCAGTTCTTTCAATAACGAACTCCAGTTGAAAATTGAAAGTATTCGGCGGGCGATTCCCGAACAGGACCGGGACTTCGGTTTTAATTTGGATGAACTTATCCCATCGACCAAAAAGGATATTCAATTGATGTGGACAGATATTCAGAAGGGTATCAATTCAATTCAAAATACCTTTATCAAGCAACTGGTTCAATCAATCTATAATGAACACGAGGAATCCATAAAAACCCATCCTGCATCAATGATCCTGCATCATGCTTTCCGGGGCGGTTTGCTGGAGCATACCCATTCCATGCTAAATATCGCCGAAGGTATATGTAAAAATTATTCTGAATTGGACCGTGACCTGATTGTCAGCGGTGTGTTGTTACACGATATAGGTAAACTTAAAGAACTTGCGCCCGGTTTGGCAACCAGTTACACCGACTGCGGAAATTTCGTTGGGCATATCGTGATTGGCAGGGATATTTTACTGAACGCCATCGCTAAAATCGATGGATTTCCCGATCTGCTCAAACTGAAAATGGAACACATCATTCTTTCCCATCAGGGAAAATTGGAATGGCAATCCCCAAAAGAACCAATGTTTCCTGAAGCATTACTGGTCTATTTTATTGATGAAATCGATACGCGCATCAACCAGATGAAACGGGAAATTGAATCCGATACGACAGAGGGAGACTGGACCAATAAAAACAACTATTTTCACCGGCCTTTGTACAAGGGAAAAGATATAAAATAATCCCGCATCACTATTCTTAACCTTTATAAATAATCTGAAAGCTTTTGTTCGATATTAACATCAAATTTTGTAATATAACGCAACGTTATCAGAATATTGAAAAATTATGTACCGACAAAACACACACCTGATCGCATTTACTGGAATATTTATTGCCCTTCTCCTCGGTGTGGGATACGCGCTGGCGTTCGTGCCCAATGTTGAACTTTTAACCGCAATGGTATTCATGTCCGGCGTTTTAATGGGATTCAAACGAGGAATCATCATTGGTGTCGTTGGGGAATTTCTGTTCTCGACACTAAATCCGATGGGATCCGGACTGCTTTTCCCTCCCATGCTGATCGCCCAGGTGGTTGCTATGGCCGTTGTGAGTTTCTCAGGAGCGCTAATGCGCAATTTTGTTCTGACATGTAGACGCGGACTTTTAAGTTCGATCACTATGGGAGGAATTGGCCTGCTGCTGACTCTGTTTTATGACATACTGGTCTCGGCGGCCTTTCCGGTTTCTGCGGGATTTTCACTCCGGGAGGTGGTTGGGACAATTATTGCCGGATTAGCATTCAGCACGGTCCATCTAATCGGTAACACACTAGTGTTTATTTTGTTGGTTCCATTAGCGGCTCAGCAGGTTTACCGCGCTGTTCCCTTCTTCTCAGAATATTTACCCCTAAAATCATCACTTGAAATATCAGATGTCCACTAAACCTTTTTTAAAGATACTACTGGTTATCAGCATTTTCTATATCCTTCCATTCGCTTCGGAATCCGATTCCAGTACATATCGACCAATCAACGCTACGGAATTGCTATTATCAGAAAGCAATTTAATCGTGGCGTCGCTCGACGATTGGGGTTTAAACGGTAGTCTAAGCAGTTACGGACTACCGGAATACGCCACTCAGATAATTTTTACTGATTTTACCTTAAGTGATCCACTCTACGGTTCCATACCAATGTCCTGGATCAACCCCCGCCAACAAATAGTCGGGATTGATCCGTTTAATGATCGGATATCACTCACACCGGTATTTGCCGATTCAGGGTTCAATCTCTCACGCTTTGATTATTATCGGGGAGATTACGGTTTTAATAATTTCTCAGCAATTCTTGCAGGGAATATGTCGGAAAATATATATTGGCGGCTAAGTGGCGAGAAACTTGGTTATGATGGCGGATACGGACTTCTAGGACCCGATTTGTACAATTTAAAAGAGAGTGTCATCCAGAATTTCTTCCTGGATCTAAAAAAACTATCCGGTCCCTGGCAAATTGATTTTGGCAGCAGTTATCAGAAATATTTTCCGGGATTGATAACCCCATCAGTTCTGGGAGACGCAAACAGTGAGACATTTTTGAACTGGACTCATGCCGGGCGTTTGAAAGAGTACCGGACAAATTTTTATCTATCGGGAACACGATCAAATAATAACAGCTCATTAAAAACCGGAATTCAGTTTACAAACTTCTTGTACAATACCACAAACGACAGTTCAGCATACGTATTTTCGGCAGAAGCATTCCAATATTCGGGACTTTTGAAGTGGGATTTTAATGCAGCCGGCGGTATGATCTCCCTTGAAATTCTCCCTCTTTTAGAAAGTGTTTATGTGAAGCATGGTGACTATAAAAAACGAACATTGTACAGTCAATCAATCGCTTACTTGACAGAGGGAAAACGATTCGATTATAGAATTGGATTTGGGTCATTAAATACCAACCCAACTGCCAATCTGACCGCAAGTTATCTCCTGTTAAAAGAAGTCACTGTCAATTTTCGTTCCGCAATTGAATATGTTTCATATCCATTGAGTTATTTCACTGACATTGGAGGAATAACCGCCGACAGACCCGCTACCGATGGTTTTTCAGCATTCCGGCAGAGTCTCGGATTACGATATCAATTCGGGTCCAACTACATTCAGTCCCGATTGGATTATAGCTCTGCTGATTTTCTAACTCCGTCAAAAAGTACAATTGAATCAAACACTTATACGTTACAAAAACGATCACTGAATAAATTTTATCTGACGGAAGAATTTTACTTCGATCTTCCCTGGCGCTTTTCCATGAAGGGACGGACAATTTATTCACCATCTACTGACAATTATTCTAACATGTTATTCCAGGGTTGGTCTCGATTAACAAAAGACCTGTTCCTTTTTAAAAACAATTTGCATATCTATCTGTCCGGCGATTTGTACTACCTGAGCGGCTCAAAATCGCTTGTCTGGCTTGAGCAGCTACGAACTCAAGCCCAAACCGATATAATCTACTATACCAATGAAAGGCTCAGTTTCAGCGGAATTATTGGAGCACGGATTGGTCCCTTTAATATCTTCTATTCTGTGTCCAATGCTGAAGGTCGGGCTTTCTCCGCATTGCCCGGGGTTCTTTTCCGGAACCGCCTGAAAATCTTTGGTATTGACTGGACCTTCACGAATTAATATATTGTAATTACAATTAAACGAGGTGGGAAATGAACAAAAGTATAACTATCACTGTATCTTATTCAATTCTCTTTTCCGCTCTCCTTTTCGCGCAGGATTCACAATCCAACGAACGAACAATTTATCTGAAAAACGGAGATAAAGTCACTGGAAAAATTATCGAGACCAATCCCCAAACCGGCGAGCTTACCGTCGAAACGAAATATGGCAAACTAACGTTAAATCAGGAAAATATTCTTGAAGAAGTAGTGTCCATCGAACTGGCTTCGGGAGATAAACTGAAAGGCCGCATCCTTTCGAAAACCGATAAATTCACCGATCTCCTGACCGATTACGGAATGCTCCAGATTAAAAATTCCGATATTGTGATTATCGATTACAGCCTTCAGGATAAAAACAGTAAAATTGCCGCAAAAACCGACAAATTTGCCCAGAGCAACGAGCGCCAGATAGACGTGTTTTATGATCCGACCGGTTATACTCTGAAAAAGGGGGAACTCTATATCAGCGGATTATCCTGGGGTTTCGGAATTACCGATAAATTCCAGATCACATCAAAATGGTCCGGGTATATCGTTGGGAATTTAAACATCCGGCCAAAACTCCAGCTGTTTCGCT
>CAZAKB010000227.1:1785-3844 GCA_964485475.1 uncultured bacterium | reverse complement strand
CCCAACCACATCTCAAATCGGGTGGTCACCAGGGTCTGCTCCACAAAATCCGTGGCATTGACAATCAGAAAACTGCCGTGAACGGTGTTGAGTTCCTTGAATACGCGCAACAGCGCCCGAATCCCAGCGGAACTTAGAAAAACCATCTCGCGAGCATCAATGATTATATGGTGCTGACCATTTCGGATATGCAGAAAAAGTTCTTCGGTAAAATATTCCGCCCAGGCCGCATCCAGTCGTCCCATTACCCGTATAAGCAGGTATTTTCCTCGTTGTTCATGTTCAATTTTCATGGTGTATCCTGTCACTTTTTGGGTGAATATATTGTCGCCTTTTCCATTAATTCTTTTGATATCCGAAGTTTGTACTTCTCCGCCAGAACCGGATTAAGAATAAGTTTTTCGGATTGCGTATTGTTAAAAGGAATATCTTTTGGATGTTCACCTTTAAAAATCCGAACGGCTTTTTCGGCCGCCTCCAATCCGGCATCGTAATAATCCCTGGCCAGGCAGATGGCACCACCGTATTTCATCTGATCACTGTCGAAAACATAAACAGGTAAATTATTTTCTGCGGCTTTCCGGGCAATAAGAGCAAATCCCGGACGGGTCAGATTATCTACCACCTGACCCAAAACATGGATATCTTTACTGCAAAGTTCAATCGCAGATTGCGCTACATCGGCACTGGAACTAACCGGTACAGCGACAAGTTCCAAACCTTCCTTTTCCAAGGCCTCTTTGAACCAGTTCTTGTAAAGGACACTGTTTATTTCCCCAGGTGTAAAAAGGGTCCCGACTCGACGAGCATCGGGAAGCGTTTTTCTGATAATCCTTGCCATACCATCAAAGGCTGACCGTGTACTGATGCCCGTTACATTCGGCAAATGATCCGTTTCACTTTTCCCGGCACCAGCCTTTACTCCGTCCCCCACTCCGGTAAAGACTATTTTGGTCTCTTCACCAGCCTGGCGGAGAGCCGCCTGAAGTGTTGGGGTCGACACAACCATGAGCAGATCCACACGGTCGGATTTAACTGTGGTCATAATGCTGGACAGTGTGGACATATCTCCCTGGGCATTATATGTCGTCAGCAGATAATCCCGCTCTTCCATATAACCAGCTTGCTTGATACCGTCTATGAGGCCATCCCGGCATCGTTCTGCAAATTCTGTTTCGCTGTAAAGAACGATACGCAGTTTAAAAGGTTCAGACCGGGTAACAGAGGCTGACCGGGTTTTTGGTTCAACCCGGATATTTTCCTGTGTGGGCCTGATCGGCAATTCCGAAGGGAATACTCCGGCCAGGACTCTCACCGCCAATTCTCCGGATTGTCGTCCCCAATTTAAGTAGTTATCCCCGACTCCGCCGGCTGCCCCTTTTTCAATCAAATCAATATTTGTGACATAGATGGGAATTCCGGCCCCCTGTGCAACTTTATGGATAGCAGGAAAACCGGTTGTGGCAAGATTATCAGCGGAGATAATCAGCGCCCGGGCACCGCGCTGAATAATCGATTGAGTCGCCATGGGAAGATCAGAGACCGTGGTCACCGTGGCCTCTAAAATATTTATATGCTGATCCATGCCTGCTTTTCGGAGTTTTTCGACGGATATAAGAGCATTCATCTGGGAAGCATCATAAATAATTCCCACTGAGCTCAGGGCCGGATCGTACTTTTTCGCCATTGCCAGAACCTGGTCCACCGGCGGATCATCATGGATTCCACAAACATTTGTCGGACGCCCCGTTTTAAAAAGTCCCAATTTTTCCGGATCGCTGGCAACTGTAAAAATCAGCGGAAAATCGAAATTCTTTTTTACAGCCGCGATGAAAACCGGTGTCGTGACCGTAATCAGCGCATCGGGTTTATCCATTTGAACTCTGTCAAGTATCTGGGAAAGCTGCGACATGTCACCCTGAGCACAATATTTCTTAAGTGTAAAATCCCGGCCCTCCTGTAAACCCATTTCGGAAAACGCCGTTTCCACACCGTCAATCGCCTGAAGAAGCGACGTATTTTCAACTAGGTTTACCATAACAATTTTTGCCGGAGTTTT
>CAZAKB010000227.1:0-1685 GCA_964485475.1 uncultured bacterium | reverse complement strand
ATATCTTCGGCAATGATGGGAACCTGCTGCTGTTCGCACGCTTTGACCATGGCCGGCATCCCATTGGCAACCGTATTATCCGCCATTGCAAAAACCAAGTCCACATTCTTGGCCAGAAGTGCCCGGATATTTTCCGGTATTTCACTGGTATTGTAAACCGCAACCTTCACCAGTTTCAGCCCACTACGGTCCAGGATCTTTTCCAGGTCGAGAATTTCTTTAGCGGAATTGGCTTCCGACGGATTGTAAAGCGCACCAATTCGTTTAGCTTTCGGAAAAAGTTTTGTCGCCGATTCAAAAAGCTCTTCAGTAGGAATGAGCTGGACAATCCCGGTTACATTGGGTAAATGATTCTCAAAACTCTTCCCCGCACCAGATTCAAGAGGCGCTGACACAATTCCAAAAGCAATATTAAGGCCATCTGAGTAAGCAATGGCGCTGCTCAGGCAAGGTGTCGACATCGCCACCAGAATATCCGGCTTTAGTTGTACCAGGTTGGCAGTCGCCTGTGGCAGAAAGGACATATCACCGTTGGCGTGCTGCAGGATGAGTTCCAGGTTTTCATTTTCGATAAAACCTAAATCCCTCAGCCCGTCCCTAAAACCCTTGATGGCAATTTCAAAAACCGGGGCTGGGACTATATAGCTCAGTCCAACCCGATATGTTTTACCCGGCTCAGGTTCAATCTGATTTTCGGCGGGCTTAATTGTCTGACTGTCCAGTAATTTCTGAACAGTTGGTGTCATCTTCCACTTGCCTTTCAGATTGGCAAGAACGGTCTGATTAAAGCCCAGTTGTTCTGGGATGACATTTTCGATGCGAAATGTCGACGCTTTTCGCCCTTCAAGGATTGCGATGGCGATATCGGCGGTATATTGTCCCACGGTAAAATAATTGGCCCCCAGTCCAAACAGGGCGCCCTTTTCTACATCTAAAGGATCATTGCTAAAAACGGGAATTCCCACCTGAGTCGCCAAATTAATAATAAGCCCAATTGATGCATTGGCAACCGTATCTCCGCCAATCCAGATCGCATCCACATTTTTCGCAATTACAGATCGCACTGCTTCAGAAACCTCTGACGTATTCGTCGCAATGGCTTCGATAAGCTCAATCCCGAGTTCCCAGCAAATTTCCCGGGCCTCCTTCAAGCAGGCTTCCGAACATTGTTCGCCGGGATTCCAGACAACGCCCAGGCGTTTAAGACCAGGATTCATTTCGTACGCAATCCTGATCGTATTTTTCACCGGTTGAAACGTGCCAACTCCGGCTAAGTAGGGTGGATGCTGGCCAGGTTCGGGACCAGTGATACCAACACCTGCACCGTAGGGATCTGTTACAGCGCCAAATACATGAGTTTTTTGAACCGCTGTATTGGCTTTCGAAAAAACCTGCAAGGCTGTAGTACTGGACGTAATAACAATGTCATAAGGGCTATTGACAATATCCCGGGCGATTGTATTAGCAGTACTATAATCTCCCTGGGGATTAAAAAGATGGATGTTTTTTCCGTCCGGAGCCCGATAGCCTTTCTCCTCCAACCGATCGAGTACACCGGCAACATGGGAATCTAAAAGAGTCGTCGATGAGATCTGCATAATAGCGATGGACGGAAACGACTGCGCGCTTTGTTTCCTATGACCTGACCGCTGCTCCCGATCTGACATTAATAGAATAAAGGATGC
>CAZAKB010000226.1:0-3857 GCA_964485475.1 uncultured bacterium | reverse complement strand
TGGAAATTTATAATCAATTGCTGATAAAACAATCATTTTTCCATTATTTAATAAATCAATTACAGCAACCCTTTATCTGCAAAACTACTGTGTTGATTACCAGCAATAATGATATGATCCAGTACTGGTATATTCATCATTTTTCCACTTTCGGTCATCTGTTTTGTCAACTGGATATCTTCCCGGCTGGGTTCAGGATTTCCGCTGGGATGATTATGGATCAGAATTACTGCGGCAGCCATTCCCACAACTGCCTCCCGAAAAACCTCTCGTGGTGTCACTACCGACGCGTTCAGAATTCCTTCGGAAATGATAACATCTTTGATGAGTCGGTTATTACTAGCCAGAAGCAGAACCATGAATATTTCTTTGTTCAGATCGCGAAGTTTCGGGATATACAACCTCGCCACTTCATCGGAGGATCGCAGAATTTTATCCGGAGACACCGATTCCTCGATCTGCAGTCGCCGGGTCAGCTGGATCGCTGCTGCAATCGTCACCGCCTTAGTTTTACCTATTCCCTTGATTCTCATCTGCAAAATATCGTTGTAATCCAGACGGGCCAATTGATTCAATCCACCGGCTTTGCTCATGAGTTCACGGGCCACATCCAAGGCCGAGTTACTGCCCGACCCGGAACGAATCAGAATCGCCAGCAATTCCACCTCGCTTAATTTCATAGGACCATACTGCATCAGCTTTTCCCGGGGACGTTCAGATTCCGGCCAGTCCGTGATCGGCATTTTATAATATGAGTTGTCCTTAGCCTGCATCGTTTGCTCTAGTTTGTCCTGCTGTCCAATACAAATGTTACCGGCCCGTCATTGATAAGTTCCACATCCATCATGGCTCCAAACCGACCGGTTGCAACCGGTACGGATTCTGCCTGAACCCGTTCTATGAAATAATCATACAGCGCTTTACCTTTAGCCGGGTCCGCAGCCCGAATAAAACTGGGACGGCGACCTTTGCGCCAGTCCCCGCACAGGGTAAATTGCGATACTACCAATAAACTACCACCGGTATCCTTTAATGATAAATTCATTTTGCCATCGGCGTCGCTAAAAATCCGCAGATGAATTATTTTGGATACCAGAAAATCTGCATCCTCTTTTTCATCATCCTGAAATACTCCAAGTAAAACAAGTAAACCGTGGTCGATTTTTCCAATAATTTGTCCATCAACGGTAACAGATGCATTTAAACTACGCTGAATAACCGCGATCATGCTTCCACCCAAACGTTATCTTCACCCAGCTGTTTCAACAACGCAGAGATAAATTTTTTCCGGGGACTGACTTTCAGTTCACTGCGAACGACTTTGATCGTATCATCGGAATATGCTAAATGGATAATCAGGTTGCAGTCGCCGGGATTTTTTTCAGCCAATTTTCGAATTTCAGTCAACTTTCCTTCGTCGATGGTCAGGTCTTTAAACCGAATGTGAACTTTCTTGGAGTTTTTGTCCATATAACCCTCAAGGGGGCAGATTTCTTCGGCAATGATTTTTCCGGAATCACCACCGCGACTGCTCACTTTTCCGTGTACAAACACCGGCTTTTCCATTTGAATATACTCACGGTACTTTTCAAAAATATCCGCAAATGCCAAAACTTCAACCGTCCCGTTCAGGCTTTCAAGTGTAATAAAAGCCATCTGCCGGTTCTTGCGGTCCAGCAGTTTCCGGATACCGGAAACCAATCCGCCGAGATGTATCGATGCTTTATCAAGTTTATCCAAAGGTTCAGTAAAATCATAATTCGAAAAGGACTCTATTTCGGTTTTATACTGAAGAAGGGGGTGACCAGTAAGGTACATTCCGACGGCCTCTTTTTCACGAGTCCAGCGTTCATTATCATCCCAGCGGGGAATATCGGGAAGTTTTGGTTCCTGCATAACCGATTTCGGATTACCGGCGCTTAAATCGAAAAGGCTAACCTGGTCGGCATTTTTTTCCTTTTGAAAACCCCGGGCATACTGAATTGCCGAATCTATCGCCTCAAACTGCTGGGAACGGCTACCCCCCAGATTGTCCGTCGCCCCAGCCGCCACCAGGCTCTCAAGGGCTTTACGATTGACACATTTCAGATCCAGGGCACTGACAAACTGAAAAAATGTTTTGAACGGCCCATCAGTTTTACGGACCGCGACAACGCACTCGGCAGCGCGACCACCAACATTTTTAATTGCATTCAATCCATACCGGATTCCGCCGTCTTCCGGAGTAAAATTAACTTCACTGAAATTGATGTTTGGCGGCAGAATATCAGAGCCCATGCTACGGACTTCGTTAGATAAAATGACGACCCGGTCGGTGTTGTTCATTTCGCTGGTCAGATTGGCGGCCATAAATTCTGCCGGGAAATGAGCTTTCAAATATCCCACCCGGTACGCCAGTACCGCATACGCAGCGGAATGACTTTTATTAAAACCGTAGCTGGCAAATTTTTCAATTAACGCATAAATCTCTTCGGCCAGTGTAACAGAAATATTTTTCGCTTTGGCTCCCTCGATAAATTCCTTTTTCAATTCATTCATCGTAGCCTTCTGCTTCTTGCCCATGGCCCGGCGCATCAGGTCGGCTTTCGCCAGAGAAAGTCCGCCGATAGCGCTGCAAATCTGCATGACCTGCTCCTGGTAAACAATAATGCCGTAGGTATCTTTCAGGATCGGCTCGAGGTTCGGATGAAGATAGGTACTTTTTGCCCGCCCCTGTTTACGGGCGATGAAATCGCCAATCATGTCCATCGGTCCCGGACGATACAGAGCATTCATGGCAATCAGATCTTCAATACCCGAGGGCTCTAATTTTTTTAAATAATCACGCATACCCGCGGATTCAAATTGAAAAATCCCAATGGTCCGGCCTTCACCAAAAAGAGCAAATGTTTCAGAATCATCTTCGGGAATCTCTTCCAGGTTCAGATCAACACCCCGCTTCCGAAGTGCAGATAAGGTGTTGTCAATAACTGTTAGGTTCCGCAGCCCCAGAAAGTCAACCTTCAGTAAACCGATCTTATCGATGCTTTTCATATCGTACTGCGTTGTGACGTCACCATTGGATGACCGATACAACGGAACGAAATCGGTCAGATTACCGGGAGCAATTACTACACCAGCTGCATGTGTGGAAGAGTGTCGGTTCATCCCTTCCAGAACCAGAGAGATATCAAACAGCTTTTTATGCTCATCATCGAGGGTTGAGGCCTCTTTCAGTTCCCTGCTTTGTTTCAGAGATTCATTCAATCGAATATTGGGACCTTCGGGAACCAGCTTCGCAATGCGATCGACTTCAGGCAGTGGCATGCTCATAACCCGCCCGACATCACGAATCACCATCCGGGCTTTCATTTTGCCAAACGTAATGATCTGCGTGACACTGCCTGCACCATATTTATCTTTGATATAATCAATCACCCGGTTGCGTTTTTCATCGCAAAAATCGATGTCGATATCCGGCATGGAGATTCGGTCGGGATTCAGAAACCGTTCAAAAATCAGTGTATACTTCAAGGGATCAATGTCCGTAATTGCCAGCGCATAGGCGACAATACTCCCGGCGGCAGAACCACGGCCTGGTCCCACGGGAATATCATTGTTTTTGGCGAAGTGAACAAAGTCCTGAACGATCAAAAAATAGCCAGCGAATCCCATGTTTTCGATGACACCCAGCTCATAATCCGCCCGCTGTTTGATTTCCGAAGTAATCTCATTATAGCGTTTTTGCAGCCCTACATAAACCAACTCTTTTAAGTATTCATCGGCCGTTTCATTTTGCTTTTCCTCGGGCAATGGAAAATTGGGTAAAAAATTCTTACCGATATCCAGTACGACGTTACATTGTTCGGCAATTTTTA
>CAZAKB010000225.1:0-3915 GCA_964485475.1 uncultured bacterium | reverse complement strand
CCAGCATAGCCAAGAGTAATGTCAGTAATGCTGCCTGAATAACCAGTTTGGTTTTGTTGTGTAAAAAATTAGCCTTCATAGCTCTCTCCAATGTCTAATGTGTCACGGCCACTGTGGCACTTTTAATTGCATAAATAAGAAATAAACAGTCTTGTCAGGAGGGATTTTAAGAAGGCTGCCCGAAGGCAGCCTTCCCAAAACAGTACATAATCAATTACTACTTCATAATCGTCATTTTTTTCAACGCAGAGAACCGATTGGCCTCTATGCGATATATATAAACACCGCTGGCCAGACGAGACGCATCAAAATTGACATTATAAAAACCGGCTTGCATATTTTCATTTTTCAATGTTGCAACCTGGTTTCCCATCATATTGTAGACAACCAATCTGACATTGGCTGCTTCCGGAAGATCAAAAGCAATCGTCGTAGTTGGATTGAACGGATTCGGATAATTCTGGTGAAGTTTAAACGATTCCGGCAAGACATCAACATTATGATCGATTGACAACACAATTTCATCCGATTCATCAGCGCCCTTGTAAGGCAAAGTGGTGCTACGGGTATCGCCGTCGATATCCATGGTGATCCCTTCAATCGGGGTGCCAGCCAGGTCTCTATCAGTAATGGAAGAACCTGCAAGATGTAAATCGGTAGCTGATGCAAAGGTTACGGCTTTGCTGACGGAATTGGCATCTTTACCCGTCGCCTGCCAGGCAGCCAGATCAGCATAACTCGTACCCTTAAAATTCACAAAATTCTGATTTGAAACAAGAACATTGTAATCAGCAGTCAGAACCGAAGTTGTTGGGATCATTCCAATAGCGGATGATCCAGTGCTGCCGCTGTGATTATTGATAATAATATTATTCATCAAATCCAGGGTAACAGGGCCGCTCCCATTGGTATGATTGCCAACCGCATAGGTTGCTGAAGTAGAAGTATTTTCATTGATCAGGATTGTATTGTAATAGGCCTGGATATTACCCATGTTATTCGCAGAGCGGAAGCCGATGCCATAAACAGGTTGTGCTCCATCCGCTGCGCCAACATTGACCATATTATTAACAATACTGATAATCTCACCAGCACCTTCGGAATTACCGGCAAAGGCAATACCAACAATATAGGTACCTGAAACTGTTGCGGCTTCCAGACAACTGATCGTATTATTATGAATGATCGTCGGGCCGGAAGCGCCAGTCAAATAAATACCATGAACATAAGCATACGTCGTTGCGCTAGTGGTCGGCAGCATACAAATGGTATTTCCACTGAACTCACAATCATTAACAACGTACGTCGTAATTCCACGACAACCGGCATAGATCTCATTGTCCAGAACAATTCCCTGGGTCGGATCTGTGGATGATCCCCAGATAGCAATGCCATCGCGCCATACCGGGAATTCAGCCGAACCGATCTGACAGTTTTCCACAGTGAAACCTACAATACCGGCGACATCATTTGTAACAGGACCATATTTGAAGTTTTTGACACCATTATCAAGATTTTTGATAATTATGTTTTTAAGAACTACCATGTCGGCATTTGCTGTGTTTAAACCAACCGGTACATCGGCAACAACTTCGTTGGTTATGGTAAGGTTGCGACTGTCCGAACCATCATTACTGCCGTCAATGGTCACATAACCTTTGTCAAAACCGATCATCTGAGGTCCATTGCCCTTGGAAGCGCCGGGAGCAACGATCAGGACAACGTTACGGCCCGAAGCAGGTTTAACAACCACATTGTTGTCTGCTGACAGATCGGCGTTAAAGGTAAAACTTTCTTCTCTTAATGTATCCGCATCCAGCAGAAAATTGACAGTTCCAATGACTTCTATTGTATTCGCTGCGGTAACCGCTTCACCAAGTGTAGCGAAACCCTGGGCATTGCTGCCTTTGGGAATATAGTAATCACCGGTTAGTTCTGTGGGCGCAGGAGTAAGATCCTGTTTCAGGATCACACCATCTTGACCAACTGCCCACAAATTCGTACCGTCATATTTAACTTTCTGCAGGGTCTGTGTCATCCCGGAAGGATCTGCAATCCAAGTTAAACCGGCATCTTCAGATTTGTAGACTTTCCCGTTTTCACCAACAACATATACCAAATCATCAGTGATAAACTCAACATCATACAAATCGTCGCCATCAGGTTCAGTAAATACATTAACAAGGGTGTCAAGTTCACTAAGAGTTGTTCTAAACATTAAACCCGATGAAGCAGGAACCAATACAACATTGTTCCGCACTTCAACCGCACGCATACTATTTGAGCCAACATCAATTACTAGTGAATCAGTTACCACCGCACCACTGGCATCAAATTCGCCATAACGAAGTTGGCCGGAAGTTTCAGAGGCCAGAACAGTGTTTGCATCAAGCGCGAAAATGTCATAAACAGTGCCGGTACCTACTTTGGTATCAGTCCAAGTCAATCCGGCATCAACTGATTTCATCACATAGCCTGACGAACCGCCTGTAAAAGCAGTAGTTGCATCAAACACATTAATTGCATTGATGTGCTTATTAGCTGCAAGAGACATTGGGCTTTCAATTGGGGTCCAATTGACACCAGCGTCGGCTGTCCTGATTAGAGTTCCATATCCACCACCGGCTAATCCTATATTGGCATCCAGGAATTCACACTCATAGAGATTTTCCCGTACTCCTGTTGCAAAATTATTCGGGTAATCCCATGTGGAACCACCGTCGGTACTGATTGTCAATTCACCACCTGCATAACCAGAAATAACGATTTTGTCTGTTTCCGGCAGTGCTAAGCCCCAGAATGAAACTTGCGGCCATTCAAGCAGTGGTGAAAAAGTAGTGCCATCAGTGGTTTTCAAAAACTGGCCATAAGCACAGAAAAGATATCCCGTTGTTGCGTCGACATAATCAACAAACACAGCCTGCTGACCAGTTCCTAATGCCAATTCTGTCCAATTGGCACCGGCATCAGTGGACATTTGAGTATATCCATCAGTTCCACTGGCAACAATTGTGTTGGCATCAGGGATCGATATCGTAATAAAGCGTTCATAGCCATAATTAATGCCATTGCCGGCCAATGCATAGGTTTCCCCGCCATCAGTCGAAATAAACATAGCGTAATGATATCCGCCTACAACAACCATATTGCCATTAACAGCCACATCATAGATACGTGAGCTGCTTGTCCCAATCGGAAAAAGCCCACCAACGCTGACCATTGTCCAGTTTGCACCGCCATCATGGGTATACCATGTATAGCCACCGGTACCATCCGCAATCACAACACCATTGTCGGCGTCAGAAAAAGCAATCGCGCCATCAAGATCATCGCCCATAAATAACGTCGAATCACCTTGGGCAATAAAATTGGCACCGCCATCAGATGTCTTTAACAGTGTCCAATCCATTCCTGAAAAATAGACCGTGTTGGCATCAACAACCGATAAAGCCTTTAAATCTGCGACAAAATTTGCTGTATCGCCAATCATTGTCCAGTTTGCACCGCCATCAGTGGTTTTAAAAATATACCCATCCGATGCTGCTGCATAACCAACATTAGCGTCAGCAAATTCAACTTTGGTCCAATCAATCCCAGACCCGTCAGCATCGCGCAGAGTGGTCCAGTTTGTACCGCCGTCAGTCGTTTTCACAACTTCGCCGTCATTACCAACCACAACAACAGTATTTGCATCAATTGCATAACCGTCATTCGGCTGATAGCTGGTACTTGCTTCTTTAACTACCTGCCACTGGCCGAAGGCAAACATAGTTGTGAGAGCAACAAGTGTTAGCATTGTAAACAATTTCTTCATTTTTCCTCCTTGTTTTGTTAGAAATTTAGTTTTCAGTCACTTTTATAATGAGTTAAAACATTGCTGAAGTAATAATACACATTTTTTGGTATTTATTCAAA
>CAZAKB010000224.1:0-3926 GCA_964485475.1 uncultured bacterium | reverse complement strand
ACAAATCCAATAATGAGATCAAGATTATCGGTGACGGCGCCTGTCCTCCTTCGCTCGCCGGTAATGTTGGTCCTGCCGGCTTTGCTGAACACGGTATTCCAACAGAAGGTGAAGCGGGAGGCATATCGGTCAAGCTAACCTGCAAGCCCGGTGAGGGTGTTCTGGCCCGTTTCGGACGGAATAACGGCCAACTTGAGATGGCTATCGCCCGTTGCACGATTAAAGAACCGGCGAAGGACATTTTGGAATCCCGGCAGTTGGAATGCGGAATTCCGTTTTGGCCGCATGCCTTTGTGACCGCGCATTGCGATATCGACAAACTGATCGAAGCCTGGAATAATGAATATGCAGTGCTGGGCTATGGAGAACATCTCTATAATGAATTATTGGCATTCTGTGAATTAACAGGTGTTAAAGCAATCGCTCTTTAATTCACTGATGAAAGATGTGTGAATATTTTAGTAGCCCGTTAAATAATACGGGCTACTAAAATTCAACAAAAACAAAGGTAAGAAATGAAACAGAAATTTCAATTTGGGCCTTGGTCTACAGAATATGATTCTAATGATGGAGCCCGACTCAATCGTTTGCAATATAATGACATTGATATTCTTACTCAGGAACCAAGAAATTTTAAAGTGCCAAAGAATGATTTTGGACGGTATGAAACCCGACCTGTTTATGGCTATGATGATTGTTTTCCTTCAGTTGAAGAGAGCAAATTTCCCAATTCTGATTGGCTTATCCCGGATCATGGAGAATTATGTTGGTTACCGTGGAAAACAGAAAGAAGTACGGATACTCTCACTTTTTCAGTTAAAAGTCAAAAGATACCTGTAACGTTTGAAAGAAAAATGAGATTTGAGAATAATCAACTAGTCTGGTCTTTCACGGTTGATAATTTTGGAAATGTCCCAATTCCTTTTCAACATGTCATGCATCCATTAATGCTGCTGAGTGCAATTACAGACGTCAAACTGCCGGAATTTGAATCAGTCTTTGATGATATTAAAAAAAAGAGGCTTCCATTATCCAATTCGAAAACAATGAGAGAATTTTTGCTGGCTCAACAACCGGGGAGTACCAACATGCTGTTTATACAGAATATCTCGGTAGGTAATCTGAGTTGGGAATTACTTAATAAAATTAAAATAGAACTTATCTTTTCAAAAAAACTGTTTCCCACTATTGGTGTCTGGTGGAATTATGATAGTTATCCGGATGAAGAAGATTGCCGTCGCAATGAATGTGCACTTGAGCCAATTCCCGGAATGAATAGTACCCTGCTGGATGCATTCAATACTAAAGATCACCTGACAGTACAGCCGGGGAAAATGTTTCAATGGGAAGTAGTATGGCGTATTTCTGCCTGATTTATAATAATGTTTTGGGGGACTGCCCGGTTTCGAAAACTGTAAAAACAAATTAGTATGATTGAAAAATTATGGCGCTTGTATTAGGTCGAGACAAAGTATTACAAATTTATAAAACCGCATCTGAAAAGGGTTGGGTATTACCTGCATTTAATTCGGAAAATCAGACGACTACGGAAGCGATACTGGCCGCCACATGGGAATATGGTCAAAGTATTGGAAAATCCGATTTGCCGATAATTATTGCGGTTACCAACAATTACCCCCATAGACCCCAAACGCACTACTATACTCATACCCGAAATTGGAAATTGGGATTGCAGCTTTTTATGGATGATTTGAAAACGCTGACCTCGCAGAATTCACCATTTGCAGACTTGAAGGTCATGATTCATTTGGATCATATTCAGTGGGACAGTGATCAGGATCTTTTATCCTGGGACATGAACCAATTTTCATCAATAATGTTTGATGCATCGGAGCTTTCCTTAGATGAGAATATTCAAAAGACCGCGGAATTCGTAAAATTGAATAAGGGAAAAATCATTATTGAGGGCGCTTGCGATGAGATTGGTCACGCTTTTTCAGAAAGTAATTCATTAACGACGCCTGAGATGGCAAAAATATTCTTTAATGAAACCGGTGTTGATATAATTGTCGCAAATTTAGGCACGGAACATCGGGCAAATGCAGCGACACGTAGATACGATGATGAAAGAGCCAGAGAAATAAGAAAAATCATCGGCCCCAGACTTTGTTTGCATGGCACGTCTTCGCTATCCGATAACCAGCTTTCAAATTTGTTTAAAGACGGAATATGTAAAGTCAATATCTGGACGGCTCTGGAACGCGATAGTACGTTGATTCTATTTAAGGAATTGGTTAAAAATGCTTCAAAACTAATTGGAAAGGATAACGTTGAGGATTTGATTCAGGCCCGGTTATTGGATAAAAATGTTGATCGATTATCATCTTCGTCTGTTGATTATTTTACTACAAGCTATCGCCAGAATATCGTATTTAACGCCATGAAAGAAATTGTTATTCATTATTTAAAAATATGGTACAAATAAATTTAGGTTAATCCGATGAACTTTATGGGAATTGACATAGGAACGAGCGGCTGTAAAGCAGCGGTATTCGATTCTAATGGACAGCAACTCGCTCTTTCCTATCGGGAATACAATGTGATTTTTACAGATGATGGCGGGGTGGAACTGAATTCCGATGAAGTAATGAATAAATGCTTTCAGGTCATAAAAGCATGTAATGCTCTGGTTCCCAGAGATTCTGTAAAAGCGCTGGCGGTTTCCAGTCAGGGAGAGGCCTTTACTGCTATAAATGCGGATGGGAAATGCCTGTGTAACGCAATGGTTTCATCGGATAAGCGGTCCCTGCCCTTAGTGAAATCCTGGACGGATAAATTTGGGGATAAAAAACTATATCAAATTACCGGACACACAGCCCATTCAGTATTTACGTTGTTCAAGTTGCTGTGGCTAAAAGAAAATCGGTCTGAAGTGTGGAAAAAAGCGCACAAATTCCTCTGCTTTGAAGATTTATTGCATTTTCATCTTGGCCTTGATCCGACCATCGGTTGGCCATTAGCTGGCAGGACGATGTTGTTTGACATTCGGAAGCATGTCTGGAGTGATGAGATTCTTTCAATGCTGGAAATAAATGAGCAACAGCTGGCAAAGCCGATGCAATCGGGCAGAATCATTGGACGTATTGATCAGAAAATTGCCCGGGATCTCGGTTTTTCAGAAGATGCGGTTGTTGTATCTGGTGGTCATGATCAGGTATGCAGTGCCCTGGGGGCGGGAGTTGTAAACCCGGGCATGGCTATGTATGCTAGTGGAACAGTGGAATGTATCTCTCCCTGCTTTGAAAAACCCATTTTGAGTGAAAGTCTTTTCCAAAACAATTTATGTACTTATGATCATGCTATTGGTGGTATGTATACATCTGTTGCCTATAGTTTGACCGGTGGAAATATTCTGAAATGGTTTCGGGACGAATTCGGAAGCGAGGAAATCAATGCCGCAAAGAATACCGGTAAAGATGCTTATGAGTTGTTGCTTGAAAATACCTGGGATAAGCCCTCTCGTTTAATGGTCCTTCCATACTTTACTCCGTCGGGAACGCCCTATTTTGACACGGAAACAAAGGGAGCGGTTTTTGGACTTCGAATTTCGACAAAGAGAGCCGAATTTATCAGATCACTGCTAGAAGGTATAACCTTTGAAATGCGGTTAAACTTGGATATACTTGAACAAGTAGGCTATGAAATTAATGAATTATCAGTGGTTGGTGGCGGAGCAAAATCGGTAAAGTGGTTACAGATGAAAGCCGACATTACCGGAAAAAAAGTAAATATTCCTCAAATAAATGAAGCCGGTTGTTTGGGAGCGGCAATGCTGGCATGTGCCGCGTACTCAGGTGATCAGGTATTGAAATTAGTTGATAAATGGGTAAAGGTCGACTCCTACTTGCAGCCCGACAAGGCAAACCTGCAGTATTATAACCAAAAATTTGAAAAATATAAAAAAC
>CAZAKB010000223.1:0-3962 GCA_964485475.1 uncultured bacterium | reverse complement strand
CTCCACCCAGCCCGGTTCGGCCTCCAGGACTGGACGCGGCAGCCGGGCTTTGCTGGCATCCCAACCCGGTAAGACCTCCGGAGTATACTCCTTTTTGGAGAAATATCTTCCCCGGTCATCGTTCGCCGGCTGGGCCGTGACGCGGCAAACCAACAGGCAAGCCGCGAGGATTGCCATGCAGAATACGGATAACGGTACGTTCATACGAAATCCTCACTCCTGATATAATCCCAAGATGGGTTCAGCAGGTAAAATCGACTGTCTTTTTGAATTTTGAACATCTAATCGTGGACAAGTATAGGGGATTTTTAAAATAGTTCCAACTGAAAATTATCAGGATGTCTTGAATTACCGTAGCGCGGAACTCCAGTTCCGCTCCTCCATTTCTAACGAGCCAGCATTTTAAGGGAGGATTAGACTCGCCACTTGCGTGAAGGCCCTGATCGAGAAAACCATTAGGTCATCTCGAACGAATCCCGGTTTTTCGGGATGAGGAGAGATCGGTTATGACCGGAGCGCCTCTGTCTGACCCGATTAGATCCCGCTATCAGCGGGAGAATCCCACAGAATGCGGGGCCTCACTCCTGCCAGCGGCAGTGCTTCTATATGACAGTCCGGAAACGGCCCTATAAATCTATGCCTTAACTGTCGGTGGTCGGCTGGTAGAGTCAATACGTGAGGAAAGAGGGCAGGACCTTTTCTGAGAGTTGTTGGGGTAGATCAGATCCTGCCCCGTGAGGATTTGTTTGGCAGACCGGGCATGGCATAATCCGCCCGGTGCTCCACCTTGCCGGTATCCGCCAGCACTGCCCCAGTTGGAACGCTCAATTTCAAGAATCTAGACGGAATGGAAATCCCGATTTCTCGGTGTCAGTATTTGTTCTATTAAGCGCTATTAATAGTATAGGGGCTTTGAGGGAATTTGTCAAGCGGGTTGGCGAGCATACGCACTCTTGGTCCTGCGTTCCTCCAGTACGCCTTCCGTGGCCTTTTTCCACTAGCCGAAAAGTAGTGTTGCGGTCATTCGTACCGTCAAGGCTGAGCTCGAGGATTCTCGGAGTAGATGTGGGTCTCCATCCGGGCAATGTCTTTATCCAGCATTTCATTGATCCCAAAGGGTCCTCTTCGGGGCCAAACGGGGCATACGCTTGCCAGTTTAAACTTTTTGATGAAATTGACCTTGCTATCATATATCTGTGACCCGCTTTCTTTCTTTACCCTATCGGGTAAATGCAACTTTTTCCGGGTTTTACCATTTTAACTGAGGTCTTTACTCAACTCTTGCAGGGTACAAATCATTTCATTGAATTCTTTCGACTTATCGTAAAAGAAATCCGCCCCGAGTTCAAAACAGCGTTTAGAATACTCCTGAAAGGGATAATTAGTACACATAATCACAATTGGTACCAATTCCTCTTCTTTAATAATTTTTAAAGTAGCCATACCACTTTTATCCGGCAATATGACATCCAGTACAATTACATCCGGCTGTAGTTCTTTTACAGCCTTAAGGGTGTTAACAGAGTCTCGAGCACTGCCAACAATTTGAATACCATCTATTTCCTGAAGCATTTCCGGAATCTTTTTCAAAATGATCTCCGAATCATCGGTAATGAATACTTTCAGGTTTCTGGGTTTCAAATTCAATCCTTTTTTAAATAATCTAACATAGCATAGGCATTATGAATTGATATTGATGTGGTTGGACGATGACAGTTTTTATAGCCATTTGATGATTCTTATGTCAACAAATATGTAAATATGATTCTGGCTGTTCTTATCCTTTCAATTATTTATCTAATAAATGAGGGAATCATCCATTCCTTTTATGTTACGTAGGTGAGTAATTTTGTATAATGGTTTTGATATCGGGAGAAAGATATGGACAGATATCATGTTCTGCGCCGATGAAAAGAAGCCCTGTTTCACCATCTCTGAGGGTAGTTCCAATCCTTTTGGCAATGAAAGCATCCCGTTTTTTCAATAGCTCTTTGTCATTATCGATTGAAGTCTCAGAACCCAATTGCAACCGGGAGTACTGGTCTAATAGATAAACGGAATTCTCCGTTCCCATTATTTGGGCGCCTTTTTTAAGCATACTATTTATCACTGAGTAATTACGGCTTCCCCGGGCAGTCATTTCATTAACCATAACATCGGCACTCATCTCAACTGAAAGGCTATCCTGGTAAATACGGAGTTTTTTATAATCAAGATTCATTTTTAATATAGTAGTTTCGATACTATCCCAAAGATGCTGGACGGTCGCCCATTTTCTTTTCCACGCCGCAAGGCCATTTTTACCAATAAAATATTTTCTATAAACAGGGCCATAGCAGCCCAACTCAATATCGGTGTGAATAATTGGAAAAATATAGAGATTCCGCATCAGCCGATAGCCTCTTTTAAGGACGCCAGAAAGTGCTTTTTTATTATTACAAATTTTTCCAGGTCTTTTTCTTTTTTATCCACGAATTCACTGATGGCTCGCAGGGCAGCGCCCCGCACTATCGATTCCAGGTCTGCACCAACCAACCCCTCGGTTTCGGCAACGAGCCAGTCGGTCGAAAAATCACTGGAAACCGGTTTTTTACCTAAATGAATAGCCAGAATTGCTTTGCGGGCCTGAGCGTCGGGAACTGGTAATTCGAGATGCACTTCTAATCTTCCGGAGCGCAGCAAGGCCGGGTCAATCATATCCAAGCGGTTGGTGGCCGCGAGGATAGTCACACCTCTAAGTTCTTCGATTCCGTCAATTTCCGTAAGCAGCTGACTCAATACACGATCTATCACACCGGAGTCACCCCTGGCAGCGGATCGAACGGGAGCAAGCGCTTCTACTTCATCCAGGAAAATGATACTTGGCGACGATTGCCGCGCCTTTCTGAATATTTCGCGAATGCCTTGTTCGGCTTCACCAATCCACTTGGATAATATTTCAGGTCCTTTTACTGAAATGAAATTGGCTTCACTTTCCGTGGCTACGGCTTTGGCAAGCAGGGTCTTGCCGGTACCCGGACTTCCATAGAGCAAAATACCTTTAGGCGGAGCTGTATCCGCTTTTTGAAACAGTTCGGGATATTTTAACGGATATTCAATGCATTCTACGAGACGCTGTTTGATTTCATCCAGTCCCCCTACATCTCCCCATTTTACATTGGGAATTTCTATAGCAATTTCCCGTATGGCGCTGGGTTCTACTTCATTGAGGGCTTCCTGGAAATTTTGTTGAGTCACTTTCAAACTGCTCAGCTCCTCATAAGGTATATAGTCAGAACTAAAATCCACCTTCGGGAAAAAACTCCGCAGACAGCTCATGGCCGCTTCCCGGCAAATGGCTTCCAGATCGGCACCAACAAATCCATGCGTAACGGCCGCCAACCGGTTAAGATCGACATCTTCCCCAAGAGGCATGCCTCTGGTATGGATTTCCAGGATTTCCTTACGGCCGTTTTTATCAGGAATCCCAATACTGATTTCCCTGTCAAATCTTCCTGGTCTCCTGAGTGCCGGATCAAGAACATTGGGTATATTCGTAGCGCCAATCACCAGAACCTGGCCTCTGGATTTCATACCATCCATTAAAGCCAACAGTTGCGCGACCACGCGTTTTTCTACGTCTCCGATGACTTTTTCCCGCTTAGGAGCGATGGCGTCTATTTCATCCAGAAAAATGATACTAGGCGCATGTTTTTCGGCGTCCAGGAAGATATTGCGCAAATTTGCTTCGCTCTCACCGTAAAACTTATGGATTATTTCCGGACCGTTTACCGATAGAAAGTAGGCTTCGGTTTCTTGAGCGACTGCCCTGGCGATCAGGGTTTTCCCTGTTCCCGGTGGACCGATCAGTAGAACTCCCTTTGGCGGTTCGATACCGAGTCTTTTGAAAATAGAGGGGTATTTAAGCGGAAGTTCGATCATTTCCCGAACACGTTGAATCTCCCTGTGTAATCCGCCAATGT
>CAZAKB010000222.1:0-4033 GCA_964485475.1 uncultured bacterium | reverse complement strand
CCGGCCAGTCCATACGCGGATAACCATCGACATTGCTCCAGGCATTACCCGTTTCCACATAGGTCGCCAAAAAGGCATTCTGAAGATTGAATGGTAGAATCTGGATATCTTTTTCTGTAAACAGCGGAACCCGCCAGGTATAATCCATAATGAGCTTGTTTCGCCCTTCGATACTGTAAAAGGGATAGCCCTTCAATCCGGGCATACCGCCGGCGAAAAAATTAAAAAATGAATCTACATCCGGCTTAGAGATAGTACCGATCTGCCAATTGAGCGTACCAACAAGTTTCTTGAATAACGGATACTTATGGTGCCACTCACCTTCATGTTCAAGCATCCAGTAATAATTTTTCCTATATTGAGGAGCAAAGGTCCCAAAGTCTTCATTAACCCCCCAATCATTGAAAAAATTGTCATAATTACGGCGAATGTCCGTTCTAAGAACGATACCATTATCTGGATTTGTATCACTGTTCACCGTACGTTTAATCTTTCGGTGGACCCAATTCAGTTTAAAATTTATTCCTTTATAGTAGGAATATGTAAATCCGTTAAAGGCTACATTTTGCGATTCACTGAACTGATCGATGACTGCCCTATATTTAGACCAGCTGACATAAAAACGGAATTGATTAACCTTGGCCATTGGCAAAGATACACCCGCAACAGCTTCAGTCATATAAAACGTATAATCAAAGACAAAATCCTCATACACATCGTTGGTGTTTTTCTGGTCCAGCAGATTGCGGCTGATACTGTAAAATTCCAGGTAAATCGTCGGGTACCACTGGTGATATTCCAGTAGCATAAAGAGATCATGGTCTTTAATACTGTTGATTGAAGTCCCACCAAATATATTAAACCGCTCCAGTATCTCCGATGAGTAGAAATAGAAACCTGGTTTTACGGTGCCGTAATCAATCATTACACGTGGCAAGAAAAACATTTTCGAAAACTGCTCTTTATATGCCACGGAAGCCGGCAGGCTATCCTGTGTAAAATCCATTATTCCGGGAATTTTAGAATTGTAGTCTATGTACTGGCTCGATGTTGGATTTATTGCTTTAGGGCTATCGATTTTGGCAATCTTGAAGGATGAATTTTCAAAAAGGGAATAAATCAGTTCTCCCCTTGTATTCACGGTGGGCATAAAAGCGCCGCCCAGTACATTGGTAACCAGTTCAACATTACCGGTCCTTATTGATCGTCGATAAATATTGAATATTCCGGTTTCATCTGAGGCATAATAAAGCCATTCTCCATTGGGACTGAAATACGGATTTCGAGTGTCGTATGCGGAATTATCAAGATATTCAATTTGATCACTATCCAAATGATAAATTGCCAGATCACGTCCATGTTCAGTCAAATAATCAAATATCAGCATTTGTCCATCCACTGACCAGTGTGCTGAAAAAAGTTCCTCGCCATTATCATAGTCGGTCAGCTGCTTTGAATCCGAAGAATCGATATCCATAATAAACAGGTTTGATGTTCCGTCTTTCCCGGCAACATAGGCCAATTGTTTGCCATCCGGTGAAATCGAGGGGTTATATGCCCGGAGAAATTTGGTAAGTCTTTTTTCCTTTTTCTTTTTCAGATCATAGCGGTAGAGATCAAAATACACCGATCCGTGTTTATCAGGTTTACTGTTTTTGGAATAATATATCTGCTGACCGTCCGGTGAAATCGAAATTCGTGAAAGCACAGCCGGTTGGACCAGTTTACTTTTTCCACTGTTAAGGTTCATCTGATATAATGACGTCTGCATAAAATAGTCACGACCTTTATTCGATAGGTAAAAGAGAAGCGAATCGCCACTCCATTCGGGATAATACTGGGTCGTTGTTTCTTCTATTAGTATTTCCCCTTTAACCGTATCCCGCTGAATGGTTTCTGTCAGGGAATAATACTGCTTTATAAGATGATTTGTCCAATCACTATGCAACTGTTCACCTCGGAAACCAGTTGTTTTTTTCAGCGCGTTATCAATAGAAAATTGTACCGGCCGGGAAATTTCTGCGGCTAAGTCCGGAATAACCTGAGTCCCAAATCGTTCCGCCAGGTATTCCACAAAGGCATAACCCTGATTGTAAGTGGATTCGTTACCAATGCCCCGCTTACCAAAAGACGCCATCTTTGAAAACGACAATACGTTGTCATTAAGCACCCGGTCCCGCATGAGCATATCGCGGTGAGAGTCCCAGAAATCATTTGACGTACCTGGCCACATATACTGCGCCATTCCTTCTGCAAGCCACATGGGAATGACAACCCCGGGAATCGGATAGGAAGAAATCACCCGCGGATAACCATAAACCACATCGTCTCGTTTTTCATCCTCGTAATCCATCACCTGGAAATAAAATCCCGGAACTGATCGTGTAAATTTCATCGATTTTGCCAGAGAAACAATATGGGAAAATTCGTGGCTGATCACATCCAGCAGCCAGTGATGATTTCCTCTGAGCGGATAATCCAGTGGCGTTGCCCAGATTTCAATTTTATTATCAAAATAGTATGCGGCCCCATTGGAAATATCACCAATGTCTTTAATTATCAGGTCTGTTTTCTGGTCCGGTTCATAATCGTAAAATGATGTTATCGGATCGTAGACGGATTCGGCAATCTCGGCGGTCGTTTTAGCAGTCCACTCGGCTCCCTGATGATAGTGGACTTCAAAATGTTCCGTTTCAAAGGTTTTCCATTCCAATTCCGGGTGATTGTAGGTCGCAAATTGCGCAGATACAACCGCCGGGAACAGAAGAGCGATTGCATAAAAGATATTTTGTATTTTTGTTCGAAAATTTATAATCACTAATGAATAACCATAATTTTGACAATTTTACTTTCGGACTTGCTCCCGGAACTGGCCTTCACCACCGCGAAATAGACACCATTGGCAATATTGCTGACATCCCACTCGATTTCATTAACATCACCGATCAGTGGTGTGGTATCGGTAAAAGACTTTATAAAATTACCTGCCAGATCATAAATCGTGATATCAATGTCACAGTCGGCCAGCGGAAAATAGCGAATCGCTGTACGATTGTTTTTCGTCGGATTCGGCCAGTTAAAAGTTTTGGCTTTGTTCAGCAGATCATCGGAATCTAAACCACTGCTCTGGCTGACAAGCGGATAATAAAAATGGTGTTCCACATCACCACCAAAACAATACCATGCATTTTCTGATAGAGGATCGGCAGTCAGATACAAACCGACAATTTCCGTTCCACCGATATTTGATGAGACGATAAATGTACCGTTTTCATTCTCCATCAACACCGATTGTTCGGTAACGCTGTTCGGTAATGCTCTCGGAAAACCATTGATTATATCACCATGTAAATTATAGGCCAATATCCCGACATCTTCCAGGGTCACGATGATGTCCAGAATCTGATCACCATCGACATCGGTCGTCAGTACATTCGATAGAAATGTTTTTCCATTATATAAATTTGGAATTGATATCGGGAAGTTGTTTTCTAAAGTCAGATTTTCATTGAACGCATAAATTTCCGTAGCGTTTTTGGCAATAATTTCAACTTTGCCATCACCGTCAATATCAGAAAAGGCCAATGTTGAATCAAATTCCCCGCTGAATGTCAAGATTTCCTGATTGTCATCCTGAACATCCAGAACCAGTAATATTTGGTCTAAACGGACGACTATCAGATCCGACACCTGGTTCTCATTGATATTCGCCAATCCCAATGCTTGGATTTCCTGACCAACATTCGTAATGAGCGGATCAGTTTCCAATGTTTCGGGATCGATGGTCATAATTGCATTATTTTGGGAATCGGTATAAATCGAATTTCCATCGCTGACAATCCGATATACCGGAAAATCGATTTGATTGATGGTTGTGGAATTATTTTCAGGATAATAGGCTAGTAAATAGTAGTCGTCAGTTTGATCGTCTACTGTGCAGAAAAGCAAACGATCATTATAGGAGAATCGGTTTGAGAGAACCCGGTTACCTGGAATTTGCCCGAAATTATTGATGGATAGTTCTCCAGTTTCC
>CAZAKB010000221.1:0-4044 GCA_964485475.1 uncultured bacterium | reverse complement strand
TGTAAATGGTCGTATTAAATTGTACCAATAATGGTCGTGAAAAAGTGTACCAAAATTTCAAATGAGGAATTATGAATAAAGTGTCTCAAATATTGGTAATCTTGCATTGTGATAAGAGCAAGAAAGTATCAATAGAAAGAGGCGCTAATGAAGACTCTGGAGGAAATTGTGGAAGTACATTCACTCAAACGACAAGGGTATTCCGATCGACGGATAGCCAGGGATCTTGGTATTCATCGTAAGACCGTCAGGAAGTACCTGGAGAATCCGAACTGGATCCGCAGCACCCACTATAAACGGGCAAGCAAGCTGGATTCTTTCCTGGGCAATATTGAAGCCTGGCTGGAAGATGACATTTTACACACCGCCGCCTGGATATATGACCATCTGGTTACCCTGGGCTTTGATGGCAGTTATGAGATTGTTAAACGTCGGGTAAAGGCTTTGAAAACAGAACACAATCGCCTGGCCTATATCCGTTTTGAGACTGAACCGGGGTTTCAGGCCCAGGTTGATTTTGGTGAGTTCCAAGTGGTAAACGCAGACGACAGTATTGATAAATATTACCTGTTTTCAATGATCCTGGGTTATTCCCGTAAACAATATTCTGAGCTAATCCTAAAGTGTGATCTGCCAACTTTTTTGGATTGTCATATCCGGGCGTTTGATTATTTTGGTGGTGTTCCGCAGGAGATATTATATGACCGGATGAAAAATGTATATATCGGTAAAATCGCTGGCAAGCACACATTCAACACGACGCTGGTTGGCTTTGCTTTGCACTATGGATTTGTTCCGAAAGTGGCACCCGCTTATGCCGCCTGGGTTAAAGGTAAAGTCGAACGTCCGTTTAGTTTTATTCGTGAAGGTTTCTGGCGTGGATACGGTTTTATCAACCTGGAAACCGCTAATCGTGATCTGCAAGCCTGGCTAAAGAAAAAAGATGAACGTGTTCATGGAACCACCCATGAAATAGTGTCCAAAAGATTTAGCCGGGAACAATCCTGTCTTCAAGCATTACCGGTTCTGGTATTTGATACATCCTATCGGATATATCGTAACGTTCACAAAGATTGTACTTTTAGATTTGAAGCAAACCGTTACGTCGTTCCTCATTCTCTGGTAGATCAACAAGTGATCCTGAGGGTAAAAGATAAGACCCTGCGAGTGTTTAGTAATGACCATTTTATTGTGGCTTATCACATTCCGGACAGTAAAGGAGAATTAGTACAGGACAAACGGTTTTATGAGGCCCTGCGTCGTGATAAAGCGATGAATGTTCGAAAATATCATAGCAGTAGCCGCCCGAAAGGACAAGCCCGACGGACGATCAGTCCTTCAAAACCCTGGTACGAAATGGATGTGGAAGTTCGTCCGGTTAGCGTTTATGACCGTGCCTGCAGGGAGGTGGTTTATGAACAATAGTGTAATTCTTGAAAGAGTGGAAGCCAACCTGATCCGTTTACGCTTACCGCGCATCAGCCAGATCCTTCAGCCAGTGATTCAGACTGCCGAAGAAACCCGTAAAAGTCATCTGGCCTTCCTGGATGAATTGCTGGATGAAGAAGTTACCCAAAAAGAACAACGTCGGGTGGAAACAAATCTTAGAATATCCGGTCTGCCATTTGTTAAAACCATTGATGAGTTTGATTTTGCCTTCCAACCCAAACTTGACCGGCAAAAAGTGATGTCCCTGTTCGATCTGACATTTATCCACTATAAACAGAATGTCATCTTCCTCGGGCCTCCCGGAGTCGGTAAAACCCATCTGGCTGTCGCACTAGCCGTAAAAGCCTGTCAGTCCGGGTTCAGTATTTATTCTACCACGATGGAAGACCTGATCAAGAAACTCAGGAAAGACCACGAGTCGGATCGTCAGGGTAAAGCCAGAAGTTATTATAAATCGGCATTGGTAATTGTCGATGAGGTCGGTTATACACCGATTACCAGGGAAGAATGTAATTTGTTTTTCCGGTTTATCGCTAACCGGTATGAGAAAGCCAGTACCATTATTACTTCGAATAAAGCATTTAGCGATTGGACAGAAATGTTCCATGATCCGATCATTGTGACAGCTATTTTAGATCGGTTGCTTCATCATAGTGTTGTGCTGAATATTCGGGGGAAAAGTTTTCGGCTGAAGGAAAAAACTGAAAAGGAGATTCTTGACATGAATGGAAAAAGAACCTAAAGTGGTACACTTTTCACGACCATTTTTGGTACATTTTCTCACGACCCTTGACAGTAGGATCAAAACAAATAACCTTACACCCAATACCAACTGAATACGTCTTGTTTCAGAACTATCCTAATCCATTTAATCCCAATACAAAAATTAAATATGGAATTCCTGAAATGACAGATGTAAAAGTTAAAATCTATAATGTTCTTGGGCAGCAAGTTCGCTCTTGGGATTTTAATAATCAATCCCCGGGATATTATGAAATTATCTGGGACAGTAAAACTGATTTTGACACATATGTATCAAGCGGCGTATACTTTTACTGTATTAATACTTCCGACTTTCGCCAGGTTAAGAAATGTCTGTTAATTAAGTAGATGCCGATAGAATTAATCAATAAGTAATTTAATTGAGAAGAAAACCATTTAAGATTTTTGTTTTCTGTCTTATTTGTTCAGTAGTACTTTTTTCACAAAGTATTAGACATCATTATTTCGAAAAGAACTGGCAAATAAAAAAAGAGAATTTTACATGTATTAAGTTATTTGAAATAGCTAGCAAATTATCTGGTATGGATATTATGGCGCAAAGAAATGCTATAATAAAGATTGATAATAATAAGATTTACTATGAAGAATCATTATTAAAGTTACAAAATATAAAAGTACCAATAATTGTTGAGATTATTCCACTTAACCGGGTAAATCATCTCGGAATAAAATTGTTTGATCAGGAAAAACCATATTTCAACCAACCGATTTTCCATGCCGCAGAAAGACTTTCTTTAGAATTTGTACTCTCAGAATTTCACAGGAATCCCATAGATCAATTAATGAATAACTATGGATTGGAAATATCATATAATAATGCACTGTTTGGTTCGCTATCTTTTAAGAACTTTACTGACGCTTTGGCTGTTATGCTTTATAATGAAAATTTTATTGTAACAAATCGGGATTATCATTATACCTTAAAATGGGTTAAATCAGGTCAGGAAGTTGAATGGATAATTCCTGCCCAGGAAGAAATTATAACAGGATATGATAAAAGAGAATTAGATGATGGATTTATTGAAAAACTATTGAATATAGTATCCGATAATTGTCAGGAAGAACATGTTAAATTAAATAATTTGGATAACGAAAATTTAATTTTAAAGAGTAACGGAATATATCTGCAACGGGGAAAAGAATTTATTCAAGATATATCACAGGATCGATATTTTTTAAAAGATAATAATTCTTACCGGTTAATCTTTAATCAGGAATATGTATCAGAAAGTATTCAAAATTTCTTGCTTGATACAAATAGCCAAACGAGTGATGCGGTAATAAACTTAACTGTGAAGAAACATAATCCGGTACGACCATATGTCAATTATCACAGTCTCTTGAATTTTTTAATGAAAGATCATATTGTCTATTCAGGTATCGAATCCAGCAATGGTGATACTGTACAGGCAGTAACAATATTTGAAAACAAAACATATAATTATATCCATATGTTAGTATTAGATATTCCAAAATCATTTATTTCTGAAAATGACAAACGACAATTGCATGGGAAATTCTATATTAATATAAGAAGAGATAATGTTAGCAATATTTTTTCTCAAGATTCTGAAAATAAAATTAAACAGTTTCAGATTAGAATTGATTGATCTATTAATTTTAGAACGAAAAACATTATCCCAAAAACTCACCACATTTCATATAGATTTTAGACCAAACTCGCTATATTTCTCAGGAAACTGGATATATAATGCCTATTATGTAGAAAACACAACACCGGTTGCATATCAGATAACCTTCTCTTATATTTTATCTTAATGAATCCCGATATTTATAATGATGTACATTCCG
>CAZAKB010000220.1:0-4056 GCA_964485475.1 uncultured bacterium | reverse complement strand
CTTCTGTGTACACGATATTCTGACGCGCCATTTCCTGCAGCGTCCGATAGGTGGACTCTTCAAAATCATCGGGTTCCCGGAAAAACCGGTTTTTCCAAAACCAGGTTTCGATAAAATGGGAAAAATCCCTAAAAACAAATTTATCCTTCAGGTCAGCAATACTATTAATTTCAGGATCACCCCCATATTTATGGACCAGGTCATACAGAAAATCCAATGTGAATGCCCCGTCCATATGCAGGTGAATCTCCACCTTGGGCATTTTTTCAATATATTGGTGAAAGTTCGTAACCATTTTATAAAAATTAACAAATTATCTTGAATATTCCCAATAACAATAAACATCCAATAATAGTTGTCAACTTTCTTGAATATCCCTATATTTGAGCGTTATTTTAGATATGGATTTAAACAGGGAAGCTCGTGAGAGTCGAGCACAGCCCCGCTACTGTAACCGAGTACGCAACTACAAATACCACGGTGATTAACTGGAAGGTGTAGAATAGCGAATGATCCGGGAGTCAGGATACCTGTTGATTCCATTCTAATCTGATTGCGCGGGCGAATAGAGGATTAGAAAAGTGAATTTCAAACAATTTTCCCATATCTTTCCATACATATTTATAATCTTACTAATAATTTTCGAATCCATCGGGCAATTATTTGCTCGTTCAAATACTGTTGCCTATACTGTCGATCTGGAAAATACTCCTATTTCTTATGTTACTGTTTTCAATAAAAATAACGGATGCTGGATTATTGGAGATGCTGATGGTCAGATTATTTTTACATCTCGTTTTAGTCCGGGAGATTCTCTCGAATTCCAGCGGATTGGATACATTCCTTTTGCAACCGCTTTTCCATCTGGATCAAATTCATTTCAAATTATTCTTTATCCATCACCCATCGAACTTGGAAAAGTAGAGATACACGCTAGAACGGAAGCTATTCAAAATAAAAAGTTTGCAGAGGTTTTAGTCTTACCGGAGATGGGAGTCATTGAATCCGGCCAAGCGCTATCAGCATTGCCAGGCACATATATCAAATCCTATGGCGGCCCGGCCGGAATCAGCAGTTTGAGTCTGGATGGAGCCCCTTCATCACATACAAATATCTTCTTCGCCGGTTTTGATTTAACCAGTGCTCAGAACGGCCAGATGGACATTTCACAATTACCGTCTTCCCTGGTTAAAAATATCAGTTATACACCCAACCTGAATTTGAAAAATCCCGAACACAGTAATGCCGAAGGCAGTATAGAAATCCAACCTGAGTGGTCAAAGACCGGTATTGTTGCCAGTATTGGTTCTTATGGACATTCTTCTATAACCGCTAATCTTAACACTCATTCAGGCAGATATCGAAGTTATTTTACAGCTGGTCAAAGACTTGATCTGAGTAATTATAAGGTTCAAAATCCAGTGACTGAGGAAAATCTTGAAAGAGATAATAATGACTTTAAACAACAATTTTTCGCATCAACAACTTCGATAATCTTTTCCACTCAAATGTTTTTGGATGCTTTGATTTTACACTCGAGTCAAATACGGGGAGTGGCTGGTCTGGTATGGTCACCGACACTGGATGCCCGCCGAAGTGATCGATTAACAATGATCGGATCAAAGCTCGGGTGGATTAATCATTTTGGATACGGTTATCTCCAACTTTTAATAAAAACAACAAACGACCATTTTGTTAATCCACAAAACAGCATTGATACCAGATACACACTTAATACTTACCAGGCTCTTGTCAAACAAAATTTAATTCTTAGTCGAAAATTAAATTTTCTGTTATATGTCGATTCGAACTACGATTTAATTAACAGTTTTAGCACCGATACTCATGATCGGATTAGTTTCAAAACAATGATATCGGGAAATTACTCTCCACTGAAAGTATTTTTCCTAAAACCCTCTATTTCAGTGAACTACTCTCCCGGTCTATATATTGAGGCAGACCATGATTTTCAAACGGGCTATAAATTTCATTCGGATCATGGAATGATCTATTTGGGTACAGGAAAATTCTTTCGTTTTCCATCCTTTAATGACTTGTACTGGAAACCCGGCGGTAATCCCGATTTAAAACCGGAATATACTGACAAACTCATCGGTGGTTTCGATCTGAAGTTTGATTTTGGCTTCTCAATAAATTCACTACTCTACTACAAAACAAGTAAAGACCTGATTCTTTGGACACCGCTACAATCGTATTGGCAACCTAAAAACATTCAACAGGCAATTCGAAAGGGCTATAAAGTCATCCTGGACTGGCAAAACTCTTCAATTCCCATTATTTTAAATGCCCAGTATAATTATAATATTTCTGAAGATCGGACGCCCGGGGATTATTATAAAAAACCGTTACGTTATGCCCCCAAAATCACCTCCTCGTTTTCTGTTTCATGGCGACCGCAACACTTCTCTTTTTTCGTTCAATTAAACCATGTCAGCAGACGCATCGCGACCTACAGCTGGCCCGAAGATCAATTCATTAGTCCCTATATAATCTGTTCATTGAGCGCATCTTATACCTTCATGAGCCGATTTGGAAATATCATCGTCACAACCGCTGTCAACAATCTGAGTGATTTTAAATATGAAACTCTCTTAGGGTATCCTGAGCCTTCCCGGTCGTTCCGATTATCAATTAACTATGAAATAAATTAAACAAACACAAGAAAGGATTTTACCATGTTCCGTCGCCTTTTGTTAATTGCTTCAGCTATGTGTTCACTTCTCATGGCACAAACACAGACTTACATATTATGCGAAGGAAATTACAATAGCCTTAATTCCTCGTTGTGGTCATTAAATTCTGATTTTACAAATATTAACGGCCCAATCTACTGGAATCAATCGAATAATCCATTGGGTGACACCGGTCAATCACTAAAAATCCATAATAATAAACTGTATATTGTTATGAATAATTCAAACACGATTGAGATTGCCGATATCAGCAATGGATTTCAGTACGAAGCATCCATTAATATTCCCAATGCCGGACCACGAGACATTGAAATCATTAATAATATTGCTTATGTCTCCTGCTGGTACCTCAATGGAATTCTTTGCATCAATTTAGATGATTATAGTCTTATCGATACACTGGTCTGCAATGGTTTGCCGGAAGATCTGCTCTATTATAATGACAAGTTATATTCATCAATCACCATGAACCCGGATTGGTCATCTTCAGATAAAGTTATTGAGTTTGATTTATCTACCGGTGTTCCTTTCGTAAGTAATACGTTCACTGTAATAACCGGTCCGGAAGAATTAGTAGCTTTTCAGAATTCTATCTATGTCAGCAGCACCTATTATGACGATGCGTGGAATATCTATGCTGGTAATTCAAAAATTGATTTAACCACAAAAGAAGTAACAACGAAAGATTTTGGTATAACATTTTCATTCGGCAGAGATGTTACCGTGTTAAACAATAAAGTCTACCGTGTTCACAATAATGGTATCTGTTCACTATCTGATTCGCTTACTATGAATCTGGATGATCAGATTGGAAATTATAGTACAATCTATTCAATGGCTTCTTACAATGACTTGATTTACTTTGGACTCAGCGATTACACCGCTCCAGACAACGTGGTTATTTTAGATCCCCACGGAAATGAAATTAAGAATTTTCAGGTTGGTGCAATCCCCGGTTCCTTTGCTTTTTTTGAATCCAATTCGACTATGGTAAATAATAACAACACAACATTATCAGATTTTAATCTGTTTCATAACTACCCAAATCCCTTCAACGGAGCTACAAATTTTACATATAATATCCTGGAATCAGGACAGGTTACATTGTCAATATATAACTCAACAGGTCAACACATAATAAATTTGATTGATTCAATAAAAGCCGCCGGGAGTTATTCCATCGTTTGGAATGGATTTAATAAATCAGGAATCCCGGTTTCAAACGGAATCTATTTTGCCGTATTAAAAACAGCACATGAATGTTCAAGAATCAAAATACTTTATCTAAAGTAAATAACTACGGGCTCACGCCCGTAGCATTAAATGTCAGAGTACAAGCTTC
>CAZAKB010000219.1:0-4093 GCA_964485475.1 uncultured bacterium | reverse complement strand
TTTCTCCAACTAAATAGGGAAATCGCCATATATTCCCTAAACCAATCGCAGAACCCGCAGCAGCTAAAATAAAACCGATTTTTGAATTCCACTGTTCCCTTTTAACGTCCATGTTGTCTCTCTAAATTCCAGGAAAATGTCACTCCGATACTTTTTGAATTACTTATTGTAGTTAACTCAATTTTATTCGAAGGAAAATAATACAGATGCGCGTCCACCAGGGCATCGAGCATTCCGATAAAATAAAATCCGACACACCACCAGGCATATTTGTTTCGCATTTCTCTCGGTCGCCAGGTTGCATCTTTCATTTCATAACCAGTAAACTCCACAATTTTCGCCTTCCGCTTTTCCTCAATGCTAGTATAATCCTCATCATCTTTAACCTTATTCCATTCGTCAAGCCCGATTGTCTCTTTTGTCTCTTTAACATGCTGATAGATCGAATTGTATTCGACAAATTGGTAAATGTGGTACGCTTCCAACGAGAAATAGATGAATGATTTTACGGGTTTTTTAACGTAGAGATGCCCCCATCCGGGAACGATTGCTGATCGAAGCAGGGCTGCTTTTGGCTTTATGAGTCTGATTGAATCGCTTTGTGAATACTCTAATGCATACAGTCCTGATGTTAAAAGCAATACGCCAGATAAAAGAAAAATGATTTTAATATGACAACCTGCTGTTTTAATCATTTTAGTAAAATAATAGGGTTTATTCCGGCCAGCCGCCAATGACAAAAGCCGATTGTGGCACAATCGAAATATTAACTTTCCGGGCACTGGGATCGTAAACTTCACCATCAAAATGAATAGGTAATGACATATCGCTACTCACCCTGACCCGCTTCCCCCTGGTCATCGTAACTTCCCTTACTTTTGCAAGTGTTCCGTTCTTCAACTTAGCAAAGTTCAGCAGGATTTTCCACGTCGGAATATCCCGCACATGGCAAATATCAAACAGTCCGTCGTGAATCGAGGCATCGGGAGTTAATTTTAGACCACCACCAACAGACCAGCCATTTCCCACAGCAATCAGGTAAATCTTACTGTCACCGATATTCTGTCCATCGATTTCGACATGTACTGGAATGGATTCCCATAATGCCAGGCTGCTGAATACGGCGTAAAGATAGGCTAATGATCCTTTTAAATATTTCACATTCTTACAGCGAAAATTAACAAATCCGTCAAATCCGATTCCAACTCCGTTTATAAATATACGATCGTCGATGGTACCAAGATCCATCAACCGGTAATTATAATTAATCAGCAGATCTACCGCTTTCTGTAAATTTCTGGGAATATTAATACTTCGCGCAAAATCATTCCCTGTACCTTCCGGAATAATACCAAAGGGTGTGGTCGTTCCAGCCAATCCGTTCATGACTTCATTTGCAGTACCATCACCACCAAAAGCTACGACTGCATCATATTCCCGATGAATTTTATCAGTAATACGGGCCGCATGATAGGACTCTTCGGTATAGTAAAAGTTGAATTGATGACCGGATTTTTCGGCTATTTCCCGCAATTGAGGTAATTTTTTAACGGTTTGTCCCCGACCAGCAACAGGATTTACAATAATAGCAAATTTCTTTTTACTCAAAACTCCTCACTCCAAAGCTGCAATCGCTTCAATTTCTACCATCGCATCCAGAGGCAGCTGGCTCACCTGAACCGCCGATCTGGCCGGTTGTTTCTCTGGAAAAAACTCCATAAAGACTTCATTGAGTTGAGCAAATCCAGACAGATCCGTCATGAATACTGTCAATTTAACAATATTTTCCAGATTTGTTCCGGCGGCTTCCAAAACAGCGGATATATTCAATAAATCCTGACGAACTTGTTCTTTAATTGTAGTTGCTTCGATCTTACCGGATTTTGGATTAATTGGGATTTGTCCGGATGTAAATACAAAATAATTTGTCACAATTGCCTGACTGTACGGGCCGATTGCTTTTGGTGCATTTTTAGTTGATACTACTTCTCTTTTCATGAGTTTTATCAATCCTCTATTTATCCCAGCAAATATTGAGTTCTTTATTAGCTTTCAACTCTTCCAGTCGACGAACAGGTGTAGTATGAGGCGCGTTGTGTAAAATATCAGGATTTTCATGGGCTTCCCGATCGATCTGTTCCATTGCTTCGACAAATTTATCCAGTGTTTGTTTACTCTCAGTTTCCGTCGGCTCAATCATAATGGCTTCCCGAACAATCAGGGGAAAGTAAACTGTTGGCGCATGCATACCAAAGTCCAGTAATCGCTTAGCAATGTCTAGTGTTTTGATACCTAACTCACGATGATTATTGCCCGATGCAACAAACTCATGCATACAAGCACGGTTATAGGGTATGGCAAATTTGTCGGCCAACTTTACCCGAAGATAATTTGCATTTAATATTGCATTTCGGGAAACCTCCGCAAGCCCTCGAATTCCCAGCATTGCGATATAGACATAAGCCCGCACCATGACGCCAAAATTGCCATATAATCCCATGACTCTCCCGATAGAATCAGGATAATCTGACGAGAATTTATATACATTATCAATTTTTATCACGCGTGGCTCCGGAAGATACTTCTCCAATTTCTCAACAACGGCGATTGGCCCGCTACCCGGTCCACCACCACCATGGGGTGTAGAAAAGGTTTTATGCAGGTTAATATGCGTTATGTCAAACCCCAGATCACCAGGACAGGTAATTCCTAAAAGAGCATTCAGATTAGCGCCGTCCATGTAAACGATTCCGTCAAACTGATGAACAATTTCCACAATTTGTTCAACTTCTTCTTCGAAAAGACCCAAGGTGTTGGGATTGGTGATCATCAAACCTGCCACTTCCTCTGTCATTTTTTCCTTGAGATCGTTGATGTCAATACATCCCTTTTCGTTGGATTTCAAGGCCATTGTTTCAAAATTGGCAGAACAGGCACTGGAAGGATTGGTGCCGTGCGCGGAATCGGGAATCAGAATATATTTCCGCTTTTCACCTTTTGCTTCATGATATTTTTTAATAACCATAACACCGGTCAACTCACCATGAGATCCGGCAGCCGGTTGCAGTGTTGCGGCATGCATCCCTGTTAATGCGCATAACATTTTCTCAAGATCATACATCATTTCCAAAGCACCCTGAACACTGGATTCCGGCTGCAATGGATGAATATTGGCAAATCCCGGTAGACCTGCGATTTTATCATTGATCTTCGGATTGTACTTCATCGTACAGGAGCCCAGCGGATAAAATCCTTTGTCCAAATGATGATTCATCGTCGATAGATTCGTAAAATGCCGGACAACTTCAGGTTCACTGACTTCCGGTAAGTTAATCTCTGTCTGTCTCAGCAGTGCTTCAGAAATATATTTTTTAACAGTGTCATCATTGACCGGTTTTGCCGGAAGCGATACACCCTTTTTCCCTTTTGAGGAATATTCATAAATCACCTGTTCCATTCTATCTCCTCAATAATGTTAGTGACTCAATTCTTTTTCAACAATTTCTTTAAATGTTTTAATTATATCAGGTATTTTATCAATGTTTTTTCCACCTGCCGTTGCCAAATGGGGTCTTCCTCCGCCTCCGCCGCCAAGGACAGGAGCAAGTTCTTTGACAATTTTACCGGCATGAATTTGATAATTTTTAATCACAGCATAGGTGGCCGTTACAACTACTAATAGTTTTCCGTCGCTCACTGAAATAATCAGAGCAACGCCCAACTCAAGTTTCTCACGAAAAAGATCAGCAATTTTCTTCAACTCGTCCATGGATTGCGCGTCGTAATGATGATAAAATACAGTCACATCATTGACGATTTCAGAATCTTTTATTAAAGAATCCAGTTCGTCTTTCAAACCAGTAGCCGATAATTGACTAATCTCTTTTTTAAGCCTTTTATTTTCATTAATAAGATTATTTAAATAAATCGGAAAAGTAGTAATTGTTGTTCCAGTTGTTTCAAGAGCAAAATTGAGTGTGCTTTCATATTCCTGAAATATGGTACATACTTTTTTTCCGGTAATCGCCTCTATTCTGCGAATCCCTGCAGCAACCGAAGATTCCGAAATGATTTTAAAACCGCCGATATCGCC
>CAZAKB010000218.1:0-4161 GCA_964485475.1 uncultured bacterium | reverse complement strand
CTCACTCCGTATAAAAATAAAAACTCTGTGAACTTTGTGATCTCTGCGGTTAAACATTTCTTTGCGTCTTTGTGTCTTAGTGGTTTCTAAGAACTCTTTTAATCTCTGCAGCATTTTACCTTTGCCAAGAGAGACATAATAGTGTATATTATAATGACACAATAGAGGTACTATTATGAAATTTTTAAGTATTAAGGATCTTCGAACCAAATCATCGCAAATCTGGGAACGACTTCCCACTGAAAAAGAGATGGTCATTACCAATAATGGCAAACCGGTTGCGATCCTGTCTGCCCTGAACGATGATAATTTTGAAGAATCTCTGGCTGCAATTCGTTACGCCAGGGTTTCTGATGCGGTCATTTCTCTTCAGCGAGAATCCGTTCAGCGCGGGATTGACAAACTTGGTATAGAGGATATTAATGCTGAGATCGAGGCGATTAGAGGGAGTCGGCACTATTGAAAATTGTTCTCGATACTAATGTTCTGGTTTCTGGATTACTGTCACCCTTTAATAAACCGGCTGATATTCTCAGGCTGATAATTTCAGGTCAGATTCGTTTATGTGTTGACGCCCGTATATTAGCAGAATACCGGGATGTGTTGTATCGTCCCAAGTTTCATTTTTATGAAAACAGAATAGAAATTCTTCTGGACTATATCCGGAATATTGGCGAGCCTGTAAATTCCATACCACTTTTGTACTCCTCGCCGGATCCTGGTGATGTTCCTTTTCTTGAAGTGGCAGTAGCGGGTGGTGTGAAATATCTGTTAACGGGTAATATCAGCCATTTTCCGGCAGAATACGGGTCCGTTCAAATTATCACGCCGGCTGAATTTATAAAAAAATATCAAGAAACATGATCGTTTTACCCTTGTTATAATGCTTCCATGTCTTTGTTTCACTACGCCAGACAAGCTGCGTTGTAATAATCCGAAATTTAGCGTCCAGAGCCATTTGTGCATAACAAACCAGGGCATAGCATGCAATGCCCCCCCTACGTTGACCTCCGTTCTCCAACCCAACCTGTCATCCTGCCTGTCCCGCGAAACGAAGTGAAGTTGGGGAGGAGTCCCGGTTATCGGGACGACGTGCTTGTCCCGCGTAGCAACCTGTCCGGTGTAACGTAGTGAAGCACGGAAGTATTGAAGCGGGGAGGATCGAGTTAGAAAAATCGCATTGGTCACAACCGATCTCTCGATTCTCTTCGTTCACTCGAGATGACAGTGTATGGTTATCATCCATACTGTTATGAAGTAAAATGAAGAAGGGTCACGCGTTCACACAATTGTCAGGCCGATTATGTTGAAAAATATTTTACACCAGGAAGATCTTTAAAATCATCATCCTGGGTCCAAATAGTTGCGTTATATATTTGACCAGTTGTATAAATGATACTATCCGCCATTGGTATTTTATTATCAAGACTAAATCTTGCCGATTGAATTGATACTTCAAATGTCAAATCAACGACATTACCCTGCTTCATAAGGGCAACAGACTGTAATGCTTGATTCTCACCTTTTTCTCTTAACACAACTTTAAATACTTCATAAATACAGATTGTCGGGACAATCACATTCTTTATATCGTTTAACGGAACTGCAAAGGAATCAGCATTTTTACTATCCGATAGATATTCAAGCCAGCCTGATGAATCCACTAAATTCATATCCTGTCACTTTCTCTGTTAATCGCTGTATTTATTCCTTTCAGAAATCCTCTCATATCAGAGATATTCTTATAGGGTATCATTTCAATACGATCTTGATATTGCACTATTTGAATCTGTTGTCCTGGCTTTAAATCCATTGCATTCCGAATATCTTTAGGAATAACAACTTGATATTTTGGTGATAGTTTAACTGTTTGCATACCTATTCTCCTATCGATACTATATTTGTAATACGTTAACAATATCGATAGACAACATCAACTACTATTTTAATTATTTTAGACGGTCTGACGATCCAGTGCAGGACTTATCCGGCAGTCTATATTTAAACCATGCTCCAGAGGAGTTCCTTTGGAAAAAGGATACGTATGCCTGAAACACGGAATAGATGGTTACTTTTGCTAAATTTTACCGGTAACCCTATGAAATTATTTGCTCAGTTTTGGGTGGATTTGAAAATTTGTGGTTTTGTAGAGGCAAAACAATTATTAAAGCAAAATTGTTTCGAAACCCGGCGTATCTCACACTTGTCTACTTGCTACGTTGATTAATTTCTTTTTGTCGAATCAGATCGAATTTATGATATAGATCTTTTTCGATTTTCAGCGTGTCTTTTTCTTAAGGGAAATGCACATCCTTTGTGAAAAACAAATGCTGCTGGCGGGGGAATATTAACAGATAATCCCTCATTGAAACCATAATGCTTCGCATCGTCTATTTTATCAATAGTTGTTTGTTCTTGTGTGATAATGTCTTGACATTATAACGCTATAACGTTATCTTGTCCAGGTGGTAATTCTAAATTGAGGTAATTATGACTACTTTATCAAAAAGAGCAACAATCTATTTTGATCCCGATATCCATCGGGTACTAAAGATTAAAGCTGCATCGACAAATACATCTATTTCGGAGATAGTTGATACCGCAATTCGGCAAGAACTTAGTCAAGACGAAAGTGATCTGCGTATCTTTGATGCACGAGTAAATGAAGCATCGATTTCGTTTGAGGAGATTCTAAAGGAATTGAAGGTCGATGGTAAAATATAAAATAGAAATCAAGAAATCTGCTTACAAGGAATTAAAATCAATACCTAAAAAGGATTTAAAAAGAATCCTTACGAAAATTGAATCTCTATCGCATAATCCGAGACCGAATGATTGTAAAAAATTATCTGCATTTGAACGCTATCGAATTCGACAAGGTAACGATAGAATTTTATATTCAATAGAGAGTGAAATTCTGACAATTTATGTCGTTAAAATTGGGCATAGAAAAGATGTCTACGATTCTCTGGAATGAATTGAGAATAATGAACACGCATTGTATTTTCAAGTGACATCGCTAAATATCGAAGCGCTTCGGAATTTATTCTTTCCTGGACCTCAACGACAGTGATGTCTCCCGTTCCTTTCAAATCTGTCAGAAATTCCATTAATAGTTCATCGTTATCAAGATTAGCAGAATAATGAATGATAGGTTTTGGACCATATCCGAAAAATTTCCCGGTAAAATCGGCCTCTTCCAGTAATGAATTTAGTGAATCCCGAAATGTCTAAAAGCCTTTGACGACTACCATCCCGGCAGCAACTTGACCAAAAACGCGAGCGGATTACCGGCAAGTTCATTTCCGCATCGATCCGGCCAAAGCCGACAAGGTAAATGATTCTGTGTTCTTGAGTAAGTCGCCTGGACCACGTTCCCGGAGATAAATATCTCAAGGGTTCCGGTTTTCCAAATCCTTGAAATGGATTTCTCATAACTTCTTCTATGAATCTAAACGCACGCCAAGCAGTTTTACGGTCTGTTTTCATCCAATATTCCAAATCATCCCGAAATTCCGGTTGAAAAACCACATCTCTTTTTGTCAGTTTCGTTTGCCGTTGCTTACTCAAATCCAAGTTCTTTTTTAAGTTTATCTACTGTTGATGCAGGTTCAGATTTGGAAAGAGCACGATTTAAAGCAGTTAGTAAACGTTGAGCATTTTTGGGAGATCGTAACAAGTGAGCCGTTTCCATCAGACTTGATAATTCAGAAGCAGAAATTAGAGCGACATCTTCTGCGTTTCGACGACCGATTAAGATGACCTCTTTGTTTTCTGAAGCGATAGTTAACAGATTAGCCAAATTTGCGCGGGCTTTTGAATATGTTGTCCTAATTGCCATTGATGACCCCTTTCAAGTTGTAAAACATTAATGTACAATAATCTTTTAAACATCAAGTGTAAATATTAATCCGGTAGTAAAATAATTGAAGCTATTTTGTGATAGGAAAAATGAATATGCGCACTACGCCTGAGCCCGCCGCCCCGGGCAGGATTGCTACCGGAATATTGCATGGTATCGATGTGTTGATACACCGCAAATGGCGCCAGCGGAACCGTCCCGGTGAAATTCAGAAATCGGGGAGTATTAAACGGTTTCCCGATCACAATATCCACGATTAACTCAACGGTTAGTCGCTTCACTATCTCAGATCCCGGCTA
>CAZAKB010000217.1:0-4227 GCA_964485475.1 uncultured bacterium | reverse complement strand
TAAACACACTGTCATTTCCTTTGAGGCAAATTTGAATTAATTCATTGTCGGTCAATCGTGTAAATACTCCGTTCAATTTCCATATCTGTTACTTAGACAATTCATCGGAATAATTTATTCCAGCAACTCTTAGTATTAAACTTATTTCTTAACCAAGATGGAATAATGCTGCTGTTACCATTGTCTATATAACAGTTTTGAAATTTGAAATGCCATTTAACTAATACAAATCAACAATGTTCAACAGACAGATTATGAAAATTTAACATGAAAGGAAAACCAATGAAAACCAACCAAAAAAGATTGATTACCGGAATGTTTTTATTATTGATACTCAGTCAATTTACAATTGCTCAGCCTGACCGGAGAGAGCCTGTGGATCCGGAAAAAATGGTGGCAAACCGCCTGGAAAAAATGGATGAAGCCCTTAACCTCACCGACAATCAAAAAAATGAAATTAAGATCATTTTAGCTGATGAGCAGGCTGCAATGGCTGAATATCGACCCAGCTCCGGTCAGCGCCCCAGCCGGGAAGAAATGGAAAGTATGCGCAGCACTATGGAAAAACTGAGAAGCGAAACCAACGAGAAGATCCTGCCCCTGCTCACCGATGATCAAAAAGAGGCTTTTACGAAATCTCTGAAAACCGAACGCCAAAACCGTTCAAAGCGCAGACGCTGATATTCTCCAATTAACATTGAAGACAGGTAATAATCTCATGGTAAAAAAGAAACTTCTCCCGGCCATCATCGTTCTAACAATCCTGCTCATCACCGGCTTTCTGCTTATCAGAAAACAGTCTCAATCGGATGTTCAGTACACTTATGGAAAAATTACCCGGGGAGATATCGAAACAAGTATCTCCAGTACCGGAACGTTGCGTGCTGTTGGTACTGTGGAAGTGGGTACTCAAGTATCAGGAATTATTGATAAGATACTGGTTGATTTCAATGACACCGTTCAAAAAGACCAGGTACTGGCCATCCTGGACACGACAACCCTTGCGGTGATGGTCTGTGAAGCCAGGGCAAATCTCCAAAAAAACCAAGCGCTCTATGAACAGGCTAAATATGAATTTGAACGAAATACTGAGCTGTACAAGCAGAAATTGGTCTCTGAACAGGATTACATCAATTCAAAAACAACATTGCGAACCAGTGAATCATCCCGGGAATTCACCCAGATATCGTTAGAAAGGGCCCTCAGTAACCTGTCCTATGCCTTTATCCGTTCACCCATCGACGGCAAGGTCATCTACAGAAATGTTGAAGAGGGCCAGACGGTTGCCGCCAGTCTGTCGACTCCTACCTTATTCATCATTGCAGAAGATTTGACCAGTATGGAAATTCTGGCCCTGGTAGATGAAAGCGACATCGGCACGGTAAAAGAGGAACAAGCAGTTCGGTTTACCGTTCAGACTTACCAAGATCTCGAATTTACCGGAAAGGTTCGCCAGATCTGGCTGCAACCGGAAAGCATTTCCAATGTCGTCAACTACACGGTTGTCATAGATGCTGAAAACCAAGACCATTATCTACTACCCGGGATGACCGCTACCGTGGATTTCATTATCGATTCTCGGGAAAATGTGCTCCTGGTTCCCAATACTGCATTAAAGATCCAACCCACAGAAAAGATGATTGAAATCCTCAAAAAGCAGCGGCAAAACCAGATAAACAGGCCATCGGAATTCCGCCAGGAAATCGGCGAAGCCAATTTTACTGAAAACAGCGAGTCATCCGGCGGTACATCATTACAAAATGGCAAGCGTCGTATGCCAAGTTTCATCTGGTATCTGGACAATGAAAAGCAGATGGTACCCGTTATGGTTAAGACCGGTTTGAGCGATTCGAAAAATACAGTACTGGAATTCGGCTCCGGCCTCAGCAAAAATATGACAATCCTAACCCATGTAATATCCAAGTCTGACGGAAATGTGACCCCGACAATGAACAGAATGCCTCAAGGCATGGGCGGCGGCATGCGCCCGCCGCGTTTTTAACAATCTATCAAAAAGCGATCATGAAATCAATAATTGAAATAAAGCAATTATCAAAAACATATTCCATGGGTACAATCAATGTTCACGCCTTGCGGGACGTTGACCTGAGTGTGCAAACCGGAGAATTTCTGGCTGTTATGGGGCCTTCGGGATCCGGGAAATCCACCCTTATGAATTTATTAGGATGCCTGGATCAGCCAAGCAGCGGAGATTATTATCTGGACGGCAAGTACGTTAACACCATGAGCGCCGATGAATATGCCGATATTCGGAATCAGAAAATCGGGTTTGTTTTTCAAGGCTTTAACCTGCTGCCCCGTACTACCGCCCTTGAAAATGTCGAACTACCCCTGTTTTACGATCGTCAGTCGAGATTTAAAAACCCACGGGAATCCGCATTGAAAGCCCTGGATCGGGTAGGATTGTCCGATCGTCTGGATCATATCCCCAATCAGCTTTCCGGGGGACAGCAACAACGAGTAGCCATCGCCCGTGCATTGGTCAATGAGCCTGCCATTATTTTTGCTGATGAACCCACCGGTAATCTCGACAGCCGTACATCCATGGAAATATTTAGTCTTTTCCAGGAATTGAACGACGATGGCATCACTATCGTCATGGTTACTCACGAACGGGATTTCGCTTTTTACGCCAAACGCATTATCGAAATGCATGACGGTCAGATTAGCCAAGATATAATAATCAGCAAACGTAGAAATGCAAATGTCGATCTGGCTCGGTATCTACGCCCCGAAACAGAGGAAATTGTCGCATGAAACGATTAACAAACCTTCTGAAAGTTGCTTTTAAAAGCATTTTAAAAAATCGCATGCGGAGTTTATTGACCTCTTTGGGAATCATTATCGGTGTATGCGCTGTTATCGTAATGATCGCCGTTGGACAGGGCTCACAAGCCCAGATAGAGGAAAGTATCGCCTCCCTGGGTACTAACATGATAATGGTCATACCGGGAGCCAGCAGCAGAGGCGGTGCCAGTCGCGGTGCCGGTAGCTACAATCGCTTCACATTTGACGATACCGAGGCGATCCGTGAAAACGCCACACTGCTGGCCGGAGTATCATCAGTGGTCAGAGCCGTTGCCCAAGTAATTTACGGAAGCAGTAACTGGAACACACAAATCTATGGAGTAGATACCGATTATTTTTTAATTCGGAATTATGAAATAACATTCGGCGATTTCTTTACCGAACGCGACGTTCTGTCCAGAAAAAAAGTCGCGCTTATCGGACAAACCGTCGCTGATGAGCTCTTTGGTGACATCGATCCCACAGGTGAACTTATTCGGATCCGCAATACACCCTTTACCGTCATCGGCGTTCTGAAAGAAAAGGGTCAAACCGTTATGGGAAACCAGGATGATCTGATTTTGGCCCCATCCACCACTGTATTGTACCGCCTAAAAGGTAGTCAGTTCATTGATATGATCAGCATCAGTGCCGCTGACGAAGATTACATCGAAGCCGCCCAAACGGAAATTAGCTCCCTGTTGCGGGAAGCCCACCGATTGAATCCCGGCGAAGATGATGATTTCACCATCCGCACCCAGGATGAAATTACCGACGCCGCTTCTCAGACATCCCAAACCATGACCCTGTTACTGGGCGCTGTGGCCGGCGTGTCACTTATTGTTGGTGGCATTGGAATCATGAATATTATGCTGGTTTCAGTTACCGAACGGACCCGGGAAATCGGTATCCGGCTTTCAGTCGGCGCCCGGACCCGGGATATTCTGACCCAGTTTCTTTCGGAAGCCATCGTATTAAGCCTGATCGGTGGAATAATCGGAATTCTGCTGGCAATCGGGCTTTCAATACTTTTAAATAATTTTACCGATTTACGAACCGTGTTAAATCCGCTGGTTATCCTGATGGCATTTTCCTTTTCAGGAGCTGTCGGGATCTTCTTCGGTTATTACCCGGCCAGGAAAGCGGCCACTCTGAATCCGATAGACGCCCTGCGTTACGAATAAAAAGGAATCCGAATGAAACCCCGAATTACTGTAATGTTCTGGATAAGTCTCTTGTTCTATTCATCGGTTTTTTCCCAGGCACTTTCTCTCGACCAATGTGTCGACATCGCCATTGAACACAACAAAACACTGAAACAGGGACAAATCACTGTCAACCAATCCGTCATCAGTACTAAACAAACCTATTCGAACTTGTATCCATCGATAAGTCTTTCCACATCGGAAAACAGTCAGA
>CAZAKB010000216.1:0-4248 GCA_964485475.1 uncultured bacterium | reverse complement strand
TAAAGTAATGGTTTAAGTAAGGTGCAGAATAGAGCGTAAAATGGGAAGGTCTATTAAAAAACTGTATTATTCTATTGGTGAAGTCAGCGAAACAACCGGCCTGAAGCAGTATGTTCTTCGTTACTGGGAATCTGAATTCCCGTCACTGGCTCCGTCGAAGAACCGGGCCGGGAACCGGGTATACCGTGAGAAAGATATCGTACTCATTCAATATATTAAGCACCTGCTTTATGAGAAAAAATTTACCATTGAAGGTGCCAAACAAAAGTTAAAATCTCTCAAACCTGAAGATTTGCAGAATTTCAGTGAGACGGGGAGCATTGGTGAGCCAGAGCAGGAAAAGCTTTCTGATAATCAATTGATGGAAGTAATTCATAAAATCAAATTGAGTTTGGTAGAGATACTTAATCTCTTGAATGACTGGGAATCCTGACACCTTTTTGTAGACTTAAATAAATAAATCATGTATATTACACGGCTTTTTGATTTCGGAGCGTGGCGCAGTCCGGCTAGCGCACCTGAATGGGGTTCAGGGGGTCGGAGGTTCAAATCCTCTCGCTCCGACTGATTTAATTTTAAAGGAATAAGGGAGATCATTGCGCTCCCTTATTTTATTATTTTCAACTGGAATTAATAAATCCGTTTTTTGTAGAACCGAATATCGAAATGACAATGTATTTACATTACAATCTTGACCAACATGTATTTGAAAGCGAACTGTACCTGAATTCCCTTATAAAATCATCGGAATATAAAGGTGTCTTTTTTTCCGGATTTCACTTTACAGAGCCAAAAAGCAAAAAAGATAAAACAGCAGTCAGATTAAATCATTTAATTAAATATGTTAAAGATCATGGCCAACGAACCGGGATAATTCTCGACTGTTTTCAGAATAAACAGATATATTCATCGGATGATTTCAATGCACCGGTGGCGTATACCGGTGCTGCCTATAATCCGAAATCGAACTATTATCCGGTTTGCCCAAATAATCCTGTTGGAATTCAGGAATTATTATCAAAAATTGATACGTTTACCAAACAGTATTCCCCTGACTATTTATACCTGGATCATTTCCAGTTTCCATTCAATTGGAAAGAAGAGGATCTGGATATTCAGGATAAAAATCCACAGTTCTGTTATTGTCCTTTTTGCATAACGGAATTCAGTTCCGTAGTAGGAGAAATTGTTAATAGCCCCAAACAGATTGATGAAATGATGCCAGAATGGCTGGAATGGCGGACCGATGCTATACTGAACCTCCTTTTCACTATTAAGGAGTATGTGGCAAATAAGACGCAGTTGATTATCGGTCTTCCACCGTTGGCGGTTATTGATCTGCCCTTTTCCACAGGGCTCTTACCTTACAGTATCGTTGACGAAGGATTGATTGTTTCTCCACTGCTTTACCATAATACTAAACAGAAAAAGTTACTCTGGATAGAGGATGTTTTGGATCAATACCGGATAGATTTGAATTTGCGGAAAGTGTGGCCGTTTTTCGAAGTGAAAAACCAGCATGAACTTGACTTCCTAAAACGTTTTGAAAACCAGTATGGTGGCCTAATTATTTCAAACCAAATACCAATCAATCAAATACATTGAAAAATTATTCTCGGATTGCGTATTGTGTTTTCTGGGAATTCAATGTATATTAGAATTAAGATTTGTTGATATAGGGGCAATGTTTCAGCGAATCACTGTAATAGATATCATGGTGGGAGATGATACTAAATGGAAATTTCTGTAATACGAGTGGTGTCTCAATCTCTTGATATTGCTGATTTAGATACTCCGAATTCTCTGGACAGCGTTAAACAATTCATTGGGTTTCTTGAAACAAACAAGCAGTCCGGAATCTTTCATCTTACTTTTCACGGCAAACTCATGCAAGAACTGATTGAGTCTGATTCAATGTGGGTTGACAAACTTGATAAGTTATGTGAACAGAAGAAAATTCTCCTCGGACCATGGTATTTGCAACCCAATGATTGTCTGGCGAGTGGAGAAGCGTTGGTACGGAATCTATATTTTGGTAACAGGATATGCTATCATATCGGCAATGTGATGAAGGTCGGTTTCTCCGCCTTGAGTTGTAATAATAATTCTCAGCTTCCTCAGATATTCAATGGTTTTAATATTGATACAATTTTTATCCCTGTCACTACGTCACAGCATTTGCCCAGTGAGTTTTTCTGGGAGGGCACCGATGGCAGTAAAGCGCTGGTTATCAGTAATTATGTTATTGACGCAGACGAACCAATTGATTATAATTACCTCGACGATATTCGTCAGTATATGACCCGTGAGAGCAAGATTGCTTCCGAGATACCTGCTATTATTAGCACCAATTTTAATAACAGTTTTAATAATACCAAAGTGACTGAGATCATAAATTATCTGAATTCTCAGAATGATGTCCAGACAGAATTTATTTCTCTACCCGACCATTTTTGGAAGATCAAAGAAACTGCTGTAAAGAATTCAATAAAAACATTGACCCGGGAAGTCATCCCAAATCCGCAGTTATTCTACCATAAATCACCGATTAAATGTCTTCGCATTATTTCAAAAAACTCGCATGTGGAGCAGGGACTTCAATTTTATTCTGAACCCTGGGACTTTATTCGGGTAAAGACGGTTGGAAAAAGTTCTTATGATACAGTTGCGGATCTCTGGAAATTGCTGTTAACTCTTCAATTTAGTACCGATAACTGTTCCAATAATGATCATCGCAAAAAACGGATTATTCGACGCGAATATTTAAGTTTAATTAAAAAAGTTGATGATATTTATCTGGACTCAGTCGGGCACATATTGAGTGAGATTCAGTTACCCGATGTCGATAAAGATCAGTATTTCACTATTGTAAATCCATTGCCCTATGTACGGACTCAAATTGCTAAAGTCAACGTAGAAATACCCAGTGATATTGCCCGGGACAATATCATTATCGAAGATTTATCAGGGAATAAAATTCCATGTATCACTCTCGCTAAATCAAACATTAGTTCGGTTTTTAAGGATCAAAATACACCAGAGAGGCAACAGTACAGGTGCGTACTGGATTTGAAAAATATTCCGGCGATGGGATATAAGACGTTCAAGATATTACCTGTCCGAAAAGCACCAATGCCATCCAAAAAGAATATCATTACAGACCACCAAATTCTTGAAAATGACTTTATACGTGTCACAATAAACGACAATGGTACCTTTAATGTGTACTCAAAAGAGACTGGTGTTAGCTATAAATCTCTGGGATATTTTATTGACAGAGTTTTGCCAAATATTAATTCAAATCATTCTCAATCAAAAATTATCAGTACTGACTTGAATCCATCTATCAGCCGGGTTGACAATAATATGTTACTTGGTTCGTATAAAATCGAGTATAATTGGGTTCACACTGGTATAAGCGACAGTAAACGAACGAAAATTTCAATTATTCTGTCACTTGACAGACTTTCCAGATCGGTTGATATTAATTTTGATCTGGTGGACACCACTGACAATCATCAAATAGAGTACTTTTTTCCGATTAATTTTAAAGTTGACCATATATACTCAGATGTGCGTTTTGATATTCAAGATGTTATTCCGACGGGTAATATTCACAACCTGTCTCAATTTCAGGTTGCCCTGAATACTCTGGTGGGCGTATGCGATGAAATTGCGGGCTTTGCGATAATAAGCAAAGAAATTCGGTCGGTTTATGTTACGACACGACGAAGTCCTCATCTTTCTATGACGGTGCTAAATAAACCTGAATCCCAGGGGACCGGAAGCGGAACAAGCATGCTGAATTATACTTTTTCATTCTATCCATATATTGGAGGATGGGAGAACGGACAAATTTTAAGAGATGCATATAATACGTTATTCGAAGTTAAAGCACACATGCTTTCAAATTCCAAAGGTTCATTACCACCACAGATGGAATTCCTGAATATCTCTCCATCGAACCTCTGTTTTTCTGCATTAAAAACCTCTGAGAATGGGAATGCAATTCTCAGGCTGTTTAATCCGACAATAGAATTTATTGAGGGCAGTATCACAACCCATTATCCACTCAGAAGTGTACATAGTCTATCACTTGAGGAATACCGGGTTGAATCTGTTTTGTTAAAAAGTGACTATGTAATTTCTCTATTGGTCCCACCAAAGAAAATAATCACGCTCGAATTGGTTTTCAAAGACGAGTAATCACTCTGGCCTGGTCAATTATTTATTTTAACGAGTTTAGAT
>CAZAKB010000215.1:0-4258 GCA_964485475.1 uncultured bacterium | reverse complement strand
GATGTTGTGGGATTTTCGATGGCGATCCCTGCGAACATCTGCGCCGTGATGATGAGGGAACGACGTATTGTATCATCTATGAAAATCGACTTGGCTGGCACCACACCGTCGGCGGTCGGGAAATGGAATGTGTCCCGATCATGGATAAATTATCGGAAGAGTGGATCGGCGACCATATATGTGCTTATAAACGGCTGTATCTAGAAAAATAATCAATAACCCTTTACTCTAAAATAAATACTTGACTTTTCATTTGACAATAATTATTTTGTCATGTGTTTTGACAATAAATAATTTGTTAAAAGGTGTGCGATGAAAATAAGAACCGGAAACCCTGTCAGAGGTGATAATTTTTTCAAGAGGGAAATCCTTATTGAAAAACTTTGGGATATGATTGAATCCGAAAGTAATATTTTACTCGTTGCTCCGAGAAGAGTTGGTAAAACGTCTATCATGAAATATCTTGAAGATCATCCAAAGGATGACTATCATTTCATTTTTCTAGATACTGAATCAGTAAATAATGAAAATGAATTCTACCAACGGTTATTATCAAAGCTTTTATCTTCTGATTTTGTAAAGAGAAAAGAAAAACTGTTAGCACTTATAAAAGAACATTCGCCATTCATTAAAAAGATTGGAACAGATGGCGTTGAGTTCGATTACAGTAAAGAATTAAACTATCTGAGCGAATTCTTAAGAATTGTTCAAAAAATCGGACTCGGTGAACAAAAACTAATATTTCTATTAGATGAATTTTCACAAACAGTTGAAAATATTAAGAACGACGAGAGTGAACAAAAAGCGATCCATTTTTTACATACAAACAGAGAACTGCGACAAGATAAGTTGCTGGAAAAGAATATCCAGTTTATTTATTCTGGTTCTATAGGGCTGGAGAATATTGTCCGTAGAATCAATGCGACTAAAACCATAAATGACTTAGTTCCAATCAAGGTTAATCCACTTACATCAGGAAAAGCTGAAGAAATGATTCACAAACTTTTAGACGATGTGGATTTTACGCTAAGTCGAGGACAAATTGATTATATTATTGAAAAAATTGAATGGCTGATTCCCTTCTATATACAGCTGACAATACAGGCTATAAAGGATTTATATAAGAATAATGACAATGGTGAAATCACTGACACCATTATTGAAGAGGCGTTTGATGAAATTATTACCCAACAGAATTGTTTTGAGAACTGGCATTCTCGCTTGAAGACATTGTTTAAAGCGGAAGAATATAATTTTGCCAAGGATCTATTAAATAAAACGGCTGCACATGCCTATGTCGAACTCAACGAGATTCGCGATATCGCAGTGAAAGATAATTTTACCGAGGACTATCTTGAAGTGCTGAATTACCTGGTGTACGATGGCTATATTAATAATACCGAAAATTTAAAGATATATCGGTTTAATTCACCGATTTTAAGAATGTGGTGGTGGAAATATGTCGCAAACTAATATCCCGAACATTTACAATCCCCGTAATATGACCAGTCGACAACTGATCGAAAATTTTGTCGTACGGCTGGATATTTTCAGGGAGATATTCGATGATATCAAATCATCAAAGATGCAGCATCCCGAACAAAATTTTATCATTCAGGGAATAAGAGGGCAGGGAAAAACAACGTTGTTGCTGAGAGTAGCATATGAAATCGAAAATGATCCGGAATTAAACCAGTTATTAATACCCGTGAAATTTTCTGAAGAACAGTATCATATCAGAAAATTGTACAATCTATGGGAATCCACAGCCGAATACATCAGCAGTTATAAGGGATTTGAAGATCTTCCCGATAAGATGCAGGAAATAAAGTTTGATGATGATTATGAAATTCGTTGCTTTCGGTTATTGGAAAAATTTCTCAAGCAAAACCGGAAAAAGCTGGTCCTTTTCATTGACAATATTGATGCGATTTTCAATAAATTTTCAAAAAAAGAACACCACAGATTACGAGAAGTTTTAATTGAATCTACCGAATTCAGAATAATCGGTGCGTCGGCGGTCAGTCTGGAGTTCCATTATGACTATGGGAAGCCATTTTATGAATTTTTCAGAATGCTCCTACTCAAAGGCTTGAACCGGGAAGAAACAAAGACACTGCTGTTGAGTCTGGGCAGGCATTATAAACAGACCCAGATTGAGAGAATCATCAGAGACCAACCGGGCAGAGTTGAGGCATTGCGCCGAATCACGAGCGGAGTGATCAGAACAATCATTATTTTGTATAGTATTTTTGCAGATGAAGAGGAAGGCAACGCCTTTCAAGACTTGGAAGATACACTCGATAAAGTGACGACACTCTATAAACATCGGATGGATAGCCTTTCCCCTCAGCAACAGGAAATAATGGATTTCATTGCGCTGAGCTGGGATGCCGTGAGTACAAAGGAGATCGCCCAAAAAACAAGAATCGAAAGCAAGGCGGTTTCGGCCCAGCTAAAATTTCTCCAGAAAAACCACCTCATCGAACAACAAGCTACCAGTACGAAAAATCATCTCTACCGACTATCGGAACGATTCTTCAATATCTGGTATCTTATGCGACACGGGCGGAAGCGGGAAGAAAACAGGGTCCGTTTTCTGGTGGAGTTTCTGCAAATCTGGTGTGATGATAAGGAAATCACGAACCGGACACACAAACAGACGGAAGCCATTCAAAAAGGAAAAATATATGAAAAGCAAGCGCTCTATATGTCTGAAGCATTAGCCTGTGCCATTGAAGACAGGAAATTGCAAGATCGTTTGGTCAAGCAAGCCAGAAGTTACCTGCAAAATCGCAATCCTGAATTGCTGAATGATTTATCCGATTCTGATGATGAATTAAAAGAGAAAGCAATACAATTGATTGAGGGGCAAAAGGACAAAGAATCAGCAATTCAAAATCTGGAGAAAATAAAGCATAAGGAGATAGATGAGCTCAGAATGTTGGCGGATTATTATTTTTTAGATTTTAAGAAACCCAAAAAGGCAAAAATGTACTCATTGATGGCTATTGAAAAGGGTGATACAGAATCAATATTTAATTTAGCTCTACTTTATCAGACTGAGTTTAAGGATTTCAAAAACGCCGAGAAATACTATCTAATGGCCGTTGATAAAGATAATGATTCGGCGATGGTCAATTTAGCTCTGCTTTTTGAGATTGAGTTCAAGGATTTTAAGAAAGCCAAGAAATACTATCTAATGGCTGTTGGTAAAGGTAATGATATGGCAATGTTCAATTTAGCCCAACTTTATAAGACTGAGTTTAAGGATTTCAAAAACGCCGAGAAATACTATCTAATGGCTGTTGGTAAAGGTAATGATTTAGCGTTGGTCGGTTTAGCCCTACTTTATCAGACTGAGTTCAAGGATTTCAAGAAGGCTGAGAAATACTATCTCATGGCGGTAAATAAAGGTAGTGATGATGCGATGAACAATCTGGCATGGATGTATTATGAAAATAAGGTAAATAGAAATGAGGCACTTCTTTATTCAGAAAAAGGCTTTTTAAGAGATAATAGTATTTACAGAGCTCATACATATGCTGTGATTTTGCTCTGGAATGATCAGATTGATAAGGCGCTGGAAGTAGCCGGAGTATTTCTGGAAAACGAAGATGCGTATATCAATTTCACGAGTGATATTAGAGACTTTTTAATACTGCTGATTGCTAAAAAGCAGTATCATGAAACATTAAAGATATTCAATGAAAATCCATTCGATCTTAAGGAAAGGTATAAGCCGGTTTATTATGCGTTGATGAATTTTCTTAAAGACGATTATCCCAATGAATACCGGAAAATGGGGAGTGAATTAAAAGAGACGGTCGATGAAATCATCGAGAGAATAAATCAGATGGCGAAAGACTATAAATAATCGGTTACATACCGCCGCGGAATAGCCGCGACACATCATTGAATATTACAATAACCATCAACATCAGGATGATGACCAGCCCGACTTGCTGAATCCGCAATTTTGCTTTGATGGATAATGGCCGGCGCATGATGGATTCCGTAATAATGACAATCAAGTGACCACCGTCAAACGCGGGTATAGGCAAAATATTGATAAATGCCAGGTTCACGCTGATGATCGCCATCAGCCCCAGCAGGGAAGCCAGGCCCGATTTTGCGGATTCTCCTGCTAATTGAGCGATGAAAATAGGTCCGCCGATATTTTTCAGGGATTCTTCACCGGTCACGAGCATTTTCAGGGAAATGACAGTGACTCTCAGCCAGTACCAGGTATTCTCAA
>CAZAKB010000214.1:0-4263 GCA_964485475.1 uncultured bacterium | reverse complement strand
GTGGATAATGATCATGTCATTGACCAGTTTGGAGTCACTTATAAAAAAAGTATTTACGGTCTTCCCGTTCCGGTCAAGTATCCTGTCGAAGAAGAAAAAGATTTAGAGAATTATACGCCTCCAAAACCTACACCGCAGGAACTTCAACTTCTGCACGCCGCGGTACAGCGCTTCAAAGAAGAAAAGGCGACCTTTTGGATGATGAGAGGAACCTTCGTCAGAGCCTCAAGATTGATGGGTATGGAAAATTTTATGATAAACATTTATGACAATCCGCAATTCGTTCATAGAGTATGCAAATTGGTTACTGAGTATAATCTTGCCAAGATAGAACTTCTGCAACAGTCCGGACTCGATGTGTTGATCGTTGAAGATGATATTGCCGATAAGAACCGCCCTTTTGTATCAACATCCCATTTTGCAGAGTTTATCAATCCATATAACAAAAAACTGGTTGAAAAAGCCCACTCGCTGGGACTGAAAGTTATTCGCCACAGCGATGGTAATTTATGGCAAATTCTAGATATTCTTATTAAGACAGGTTATGATGGACTCAATCCCCTTGAACCGCAAGCGGGAATGGATCTGAAAAAAGTAAAGGAATATACCAAGGGCAAATTGTGCCTGTTGGGTAACATTGATTGCCAGGAGCTGCTGTCTTCCGGATCAATAGAAGAAGTATATAAAGCCGTCAAAGATGCCATTGATATTGCCGGAAGAGATGGCGGGCTGATTATATGTTCTTCAAATTCGCTCCATCCCGGAGTCAAACCGGAAAACTGTATCGCCATGTTTGAAGCGACCAAAAAATATGGAATTTACCCGAAAAGTTAAAAGCTACAGGTTGGATTTATTGCAGTCAGGATCGGCAAATTACGGATTCACCGGATCGTTGTAACCGACAATGATCCGTTTTTTTGTCTTCACTGCTTCATGCTTCACATCTACCGGTGTTTCTGAACGTTTCAAAAGTGTCTCACAGGCTTCCAGAATATCGCTCCGGTTGTGACTGAATGTATACCAGCCAGCCGCTTCCAGTGCCACAACCCGCAGCTGAGCATCATCACTTTCGTCCAAAATCACCGATAGCAGTACCGGCAGGGCTTCCTGAAACTGGTAATTTCGCAGCATTCTCGCCGCGCTGATGCGCTTTTTAATTGCCAAGGTATCGGATGTCAATTCGGGAATTACCTCCTCCCACAGCCGTGCAGTCGAACGCTGATAGGACTTCTCCATCCTGATCAACAGATCACTGTTCGCGGTCAGCTCCGGCAGCTGCTGAATCGCTTTTTCAAAGTAAGGATAAACTTTGTCAGGGCCAACTTTTTCAATGGCTGTTTTTGCCGAATATGCAGCCCGTTTGGAGGGATCAAAAATAACGGTATTCACCAATGCCGGCAGATAATCTTCCCGGCCAACCACACCCATCCACTGTGCGGAGAACCGCCGTATTAATTCATACGGATCATTAATGGAACTGAACAGTATTTCTTCGAACTGAACTGACCGATTCACAGCCAGCTCCTTGAGCGCCGCCATACGCACCAGAAACGACGGATCGGTTTTGTACACATTAAGCATAGTCTCTTCAATGCCGGTTTGCTGCAAGCCAGCTATTTTTTTAACCGCCAGCACTCGGATTGGGATATCCTCGCTTTTAAGCATTTTTTGCCAGAAGCGCAGGTTCGAACTTTTGTCCTGAAGGATCAGACTCCAATCTTTCCGGGCCTGATTTTTAAACCGAAATGTGGGATCGCCAATGATATGGGTTTCCAGATAATTACGGTCCTGATGCCATTGCCCCAGGCGGACACTGTAATTAAGCAATCCCAGACCCTCATCGGCCCATAAATCTTGTTTGACGTTCACTGAATTGGCAACACCAGCAATGACACTTCCATTCCCAAATACATACTCCCCGGCAATATACCGGTCCTTTTGGAATGAACCATTGAAACATTCATCAAATATAATCAGTTCGGCGCCATTTTTAAAAAGTGAAACATCGCTGATATCCATATCCAGATTCGCAGAGTAGATGGAGTCGGCAACGATCACTGAATCATCGAAGGCCCCCTCAAACCAGGCTTCGGACAAACCGTAATTCTCAATATAATACGTTTTTACCTCTTCAACAGATTTCTTCCTGCGTTTTGCCTGCCGGAGTTTGCTCCGCACAAACATTTTAATTGCATCAACATTCTGATTGATGCTCGACGCTTCCGGATATCCCGAAAAATATTGCGCCTCCACCCCGCCATGAGCATGGAAAATTACCATGTCCAGATCCGGTTTCTGAAGAGTATTGATAATAATCGTTTTCATATCATCCGACATAGAGTGTTCCAGCGACGTAAATGTCCCGCCCGGTACAAACAGCTGCGGAAACTGCTCCCGTAAAGTAAAGGCTTCACCTTCCCAGGAACTGAGCGACTCCGAATTGTAGCCATGACCGGAATATCTCATCAGGTTGTCTATCATATTCATTTGCTGTTTCTGATCCGCAACTCGGGTGAGATATTTTACCAGCTGAACATATTTCTCTTCGCCGGTAAAAGGCGGACGAATCCGGGCCGAGTAAATCTCCCGTTCGATTTTCTGGGGCGATTCAGCGGTCAGAGAATAGTAATACAGCAGGGTATTGATCGTATCCTGTTCCAGAAACTTGAATTCCAGATCAAAATCATCGTAGAATCGGTCAGATGGAATCGATGACCGCTTGAAAGGAAACCGTTCCTGGTCCATCTTGAACGCCGAGGCCAGGTGCTGAGCATCGCGGATCATGGGAATCGGAACATCGCCGATAAACACAACCCCTTCCAGTTTCGGATCACGGTTTTTCAAATCAATAATTTTATTGCGGAGTTCATCAGGATTAATTGCGCCAATTATCATGATGTATGTTGATAATCCGTCGGCTTCGACAGCGTCCCGGTATGTCAATACCGCTTTTTCCGTTTTGGAATAACTGATTTCGTCAATAATAATCGCAAAAGAGGATTTCATCGTCCGGATTGGATTAATTATTTCAGGCCGGGCCTGTATTAGAGTTACTGCAGTAAATAATAGCAGTATATATCGCTTCATTTTCATTGTTTCTCCATTATTTCGTAAATCGGATCAAGTCTTCAACAATAAAATTCAGTTGTAATTGTTCCCGAAAGGAATAATTAAAATATTGTGAATCTCCGGGTATTAACCGCAGGTATTCCAACTCAAGAGAATAGCGTCGTTTCTGACCAAAAGAGAGCATTTCCGTAAACCGGAACGAGGTATAATCGGTGCCGTAATATAATTCATCATTTGCAGTTATCGATTGATAATAAAATCCCACGTTATTTGGTAAAAATATTTCATCATTTCCAACAAAGTACTTATCAAATCCCACACCAAATTTAAAGTCAACATAACCACGATCGGGCGTATCAACCAACAAATGATATTTCCACAACGTACCCGGAAAATAGTCAAGGATACCATTAAATGTATCCTCCCTTTTCAACATTCTGGACATTATTTCGGCAGAAGGTGACAAAAACCAACTGGATTTTGTTCCTAAGTTCAAAATGATACCACCACTTAGTTGCCGTTCGGTTTCGTGATAAATTTCCAGATGCAGATCGGGATGTGTAGCAGATTGAAAACGTTGAAGTCCATTGGAATAGAAAACAATATCCGTATTATTGCCTAGGAACACTGTAAAGTCCACAGCATAGCTGGCATATTCATCTTCCCAACTACCCTGCTCGATGGGATACGCACCGCCATCCACATTGTCGGCAGTAGAACTTCCGTAGTTTGCCGCAAAATCAATTTTACTGTCCATGAATTTTCTGATCGTTCCATCGATTGATACAGCCAATCCATCAATGGAATATAGTCGCTCTTCACTGGTTTGTCCACGGAAAATCAGCGGCGTGTCCAGTCCCCTGAGTTTGTAGAAAATCGGTGTTTTCTCCTGATCCAGACTGTATTTTGAAGTCGCCAGGGATTCCTGGATATTAAAATATTTCAGCATAAATCCAAGACGAGAATCATTGGAAGATACAGCACCAATACCGGTGTTGATATACATGTCCCGGTGGTTGCCTTTGGGTCTCGGAAAAATATCCTGATATTCTTCATCAACATTATAAAAAACCGAAATCCCCCCATAGACCCTATCGCGAATAAATTCCCGGGAGATATCCACATTCCACATTAACCCGTTCAATTCCCAATCGCCCGTGGAACTGTCGGCAAAAACAAAGGGCAGCCCACTGT
>CAZAKB010000213.1:0-4301 GCA_964485475.1 uncultured bacterium | reverse complement strand
AACAGCATTCCCGGAAAGACGAAAAGGTGAAAAAGAATCCACGCAATCATACCTTATCCTCCTTTTTCCGCCAGTGGTGACTTTTTATCGCCAAGTGATCACCATACAGATAGATATTGTTTTCAGGATCGTCTTCACTGATCTCTTTCAATGTAATTGTCCCCGATGGAGCGGTTTTACTACAGGCTGGCTGATAATCGGGATTTGATTCCAGCTGTTTCAGACAGAAATCGCATTTTGCGGTGATATAATTCATGACTTCCGGGAAAATTGTCCCGAAAGGACAGGCCAGAATACAACTTTTACACCCCACACAGCGCATGTTAAAACGCTTAATCATACCATCGTCCTGACGTTCAAGCGCTTCTTTTGGGCAGGCGGACACACAGAAAGCATCGGTACACTGCCGGCAATAAACCGCGAATTCAGCGATTTCCAACAACGAAAACTGCCCCTGGTTTTTCCGGTGATAAAAATATTCGCAACGAATATTTTCAATTGGTTGATCGGAATCCATTAAGGCCGGAATATCAATTAAAAGACGTTTCATTCCCAGATACTCTCCTCGTTTTTAATGGTATCGTACGTAAACACCGGACCATCTTTACAAGCATAATACTGACCGATGACACAATGCCGGCAATGCCCGATACCACAATACATTTTCTTTTCCATCGAGAGATAAATATTGCAATCTTCATAGCCATATTTCAGCAGATCCATCGTACCGAATTTCATCATGATCGGCGGACCGCAAACAACGACGGGATTGCCCTTGGGGTCTATATCTATTTTATCGAGTAGTTTGGTGATAAGGCAAACCTCTTCGCTCCAGGCTTCTCCCTCCGGAACCCGGTCAACCGACCGCAGAAAATTTACCTTATCTATCTTCCTCCATCCATCAATATGCTGCTTATAGATCATGTCTCTGGGTGTGCGGGCACCCGCTAGAAAAGTGATACTGTTAAAGTCATCGATCTGGTCAAGCAATGACAGGAACAGCGATCGGGTCGGAGCCATACCAACACCACCGCCCATGATCAAAACATCTTTACCCTTCCACTGATCGATCGGGTAATTAGTACCGTAAGGTCCGCGGATTCCAACGCGATCACCCACCCTGGTTTTATGCACATGATCCGTCACAAAACCCGTTTTCATAATCGTGATATCCATCTCATCTGCAATAGTATGTGATGATGATGGAGTAAACGGTCCTTCTCCAATATTGGGAATCGTGAGTTCGATAAACTGCCCGGTTTTAAAGGGAATCGGTTTTTCCGGTTTTACACGGATAGTTCGAATCGTCGGTGATTCTTCAATGATTTCATAAATTTCTGCAGCGGTCGTTTCATAAGGATTCGTCTGTGCCATCGATTACTCCTGACCTTTGGGTAATTGCATCTGTTTTTGCACTACTTCTCTGAATTCAATCTCACCCGCACAAACATCAATACAGCGGCCACATCCGGTACACCCAATGGTATCAAAATTGCTTTTCATATAATCAAATTTGCACAGATAACGGTTCCGGAAACGCTGATACATTTTATGTCGGGGTGAATCGCCACCGGCAACCTTTGCATAGCCATGCAGCTGACAGGAATCGGCGCTGCGGACTTTCACAAATTCTTTTCCGGTGGTTTCATCGTTAATAATTATACAGTAACAGGTTGGGCAGATATTGGTACAGCCACCACAACCCACACACTTTTTGGCGTCATCTATCCAGCCTTCAATATCTGATTTTCGTAATGCTGAATAATCGTCTGAACGATTGTATTTTGCGTTCTGCTGATTCAGTTTGAACTCTATACTTTTCCGGTTTTTCTTTATTTTGTCCTTTTCGTCGCCTTGCGGCTGGGAAAGTTGAACAGTCTCTCTTAAAAGTTTGACAAATTCCTCACCTTTTTTTGAGCCGACTGTGATCAGATAAGATTGTCCGACTTTTGACAGGTTCATATCATAATTCTGATCGGTATAGGGTTTTCCACCAACAAGATTGCAATGGCAACTGTCCCCAATTTCCGTACAATCCGTACTGATTATGGTTGTCTGCTCGCGCCAGGCTTTATATACCGGATCGATAAAATCATCATTGATCAATGCTTTATCCAGAATCTGAAGCGCAGCCATATCACAGGCTTTTGCACCAACAATCAATCGTTTTTGGGTTTTATCAACAGGGATAAGTGTCTCCCTGGAAAAATAGAATAATGTTCGCAGCGGATCGATGGTGCGAAAAGCATCCAGTACCGGCTCGGTGCCCTGTTTTACCTCTTCAAACAAATATTGCTTCTCTTCGGGATTCCTGGATTTCCGGGGAACAATGACTTGTTGAAAGCCGCCCAGAAATTCCTGCTGGCATTTGATCAGAAATGAAGTGAAATCTTGCGCTTTTACGATCATTAGTTAACTCCCAAAAGCTCTCTTATTATCATTTGTATTATGTCGCCTGTTTTGCTAATTGTTTGATTTGTTCAATCATTTTTTCAGTTTCGGTTGATTTATCAAAAAAGTAGTCCGCGCCAATTTCCATGCACCTGGTCCGGTATTGCGGATAGGGATAATCGGTAAATATTATGACTTTCAGATCCGGATATTTTTCCCTGGCAATTTTAAGGACATGGATACCACCTTCGCCGGGCATGCGGATATCGAGAATTACCAGATCCGGCTTCTTCTTTTTCAAATCCTTAATCGCTGATTCTGTATTGATGCTTTCGCCAACTATATCGACATTCTCCATGTCCGATAAAATGGTGATCAGATGGTTCCGCAGGATATCTGAATCGTCGACGAGCAGGACTTTCATATCCGCTTTACCTGTTTATTTTGAATAGATTTTGCCATAATGTGGTATAAATCTAACCGTGAAGTTTATGCCTTCAAATCGGACGATGGCTGAAAATAATATCAGACGTTTGGAAATATTTTTGTAGGGTTTTGTCCTACACAAAAGAATGGATTAGTCGAACCGGAAAATTATAAAAGACCATAAACTAATGGATAATTTATAATAACAAAACATGACAAGCACAGTTCCTATTTTTGTACATGTTTTAATTAATTTCGACCGGCAATTTATCGTTGATCATTACGACCGATCAAACGTATTTTAGCTCTTGGTTTACCGATTAATAATTGTTAATTGGCCACAGTTATCGATTAATAATTGGGGATACAGTATTTTTATTTCCGAATGAACTTCTTTATTATCTTCAACGAGATACACAAATTTTTCCGCTAGATAGGGTAAAACATTGGAAAATGTTTTTAGTATGGCCTCGTTTGTATGGCAGCCGTCATCAATAAAAATATCGATTTTATGGTCTTTGAGCAGATTATTGAAAAACTCAGTATTATCCTTAAACTGGTCAAACTCATATAATTCGGGTTGCCCGTTACGGAAGGCCCCTTTGTTAATTAAATTGTCCATATTATCCTGAATATGCCCTAAATCAATATCAACGCCAACGATTCTCGCATTATTAAATAGTTCAGACCAGATTGCCAGCCCGGTGCCTCTTAATATCCCGACTTCAATCAAAATCAGTGGTCCTGTTTGGTTTATAAACGGGCGAAGATATTCCGCATACTTATTGGCATAATTGTGATGGAGCATTCTGTCACCGCCCCTCATCCCGCCTTTTTTAATTTGTTCGTCGGTACGAGGATCAAAAGTACTGACTTTATTTCGATGTAAACCGGAATGAAAACCACCATATTTTATCTCGGTTTTGATTAACCAATGGGCAGTTCCCGGACGGGAATAATGATATTTCATCAAAAACCAATGATTTTTGATATATCGTTTTAGTCTTCTACGAATTCGCTTTAATTTCATTTTAAACCTTTCCATTCATAATACTCAAACCTTAGGCATAGATCAAGGTTCCCTCCCGTGTCGGGATGTAGGCTTTGTATCCTTGCCGTAAAATATATCGAATACCTGTTACGGTATTTTTGATAATTATTTTTGCCCGGTTCCTGAAGGGTAAAAATGAACGATAAAGTTGCGAAATAAAAATAACATGATTGATGTAATTTTTTCTGCCAATTATGGGAACGATAAATTTCCTGAGCATCTTTTATCCAATCTAAATGTTCATAGTCTTAATATTATTTGATTCATTTTTCAGGTCTAACGTTTAGCATAAGAATAGTAGCCGACTGCGTTACACTTTCCTGTCAAGTTACTAGAAAGTTAAAGTGGGCTACAGCCGCTTGCGTTCACTACTGTTTCGGCTATTATTTTTATACATTGTTACAGGGCGTTTTTCCTCTTTGTCAATTCATTT
>CAZAKB010000212.1:0-4301 GCA_964485475.1 uncultured bacterium | reverse complement strand
TTCATGGGTACTCCTGGAATTAAACGCCTCATTACAGAGATAAATATAGCGGAAAGCAAAACAAAAACAAACAGATTGTCGGAACTAACATCTGTTCTGCTACGTTATTTTTAGAAGAAATCAAAAGAATGCGTATATTATACGACGATTAATTGATGTTTGCGAGTGAGTTCCCGACTTGAATAAAGAAAAAACCGCCTGTTATAAATTTATCCTGAGCGCCCTTGTTTTGAGTGCCATCTGCGGTTCACTGAGCGCCAAACCGAAGGAAAAATTACGGTTGATTGGCGCCAACCGCCTGGAACAGACGACCCGGAACGGGATCGCGGTGAAAAAATTGACCGGGAATGTCCATTTCCGCAAAGGCGTTGTTGATTTGACCTGTGAGCTGGCGTACTGGTTTGAAAAAGATGAGCGGGTGGATTTTTATCGCAATGTTTTCGTCACAAAAGAAAAACAGGTTCTACGAGCCGATACCTTGAGCTATTTTGCAGCGGATGAAATCATCGTTGCTAATGGAAATACGAGTTTCAATGACGGAGAAGTGAAATTAACAGCCCGAAAATTGAAACATTATGTGGATGATGATATTTCCGAGGCCCGGGGAAACGTGTTGCTGCAGGGTGAAAACCGCAGTGTCATTTCCGATTACCTGATTTATTATTCTGGTACTAAAAAAGCCGTGGCGCTACAGAATGCCGTCATCCACGACCCCGGCCGGAACACATCGCTGTATGGGGACAGTCTTGTGTATTTCAGCGATTCTGAAAATATCGAAGCATCGCAGAATCCATACATTATTAAACTGGATTCTACAGGAAAGGAAAATTTTCGGATTAAGGGCGATGTGATCAAAGGCTATGAAGATCAGGGACATTTTATCAGCATTGGTAATGTCAAAATCTGGCGGGAAGATTTCAGCGCTTACTCCGATGAACTGGAATATTTTGATTCGTTGGAAGTTGCCGATATGACGGGAAAACCAAAGGTGTTTCGTGATGGTCAGGACCTGTCCGGTGAGCGCATGAAACTCTACTTGAAAGATGAAATGCTGCAATCCCTGTTTATCTATGGTAATGCGGTAGCCTCATCGCGATCAAAGGCCTATTTGCCTTATGATAGAATGGATTCGGCGTCGGTCGTCAACCGTGACTCCATTCGTGTTTACGATGAAATCACCGGTAAAATGATGGAAATCTATTTCAAGGATGGCAAGACTGACTCCATTCGGGTTTCCGGGATGGCAACCAGCTATTACAATGTAACGGAAGACAGCGTTATTCAGGGCGTCAATGTTGCCAGCGGCGACACGGTTATTATGAGATTTCTAAATAAACGCATGAACCGGATTACCGTTATCGGCGGTTCGGAAGGTAGATATATTCCCGATAAAACCAATACCGGCATGGATACAACAGTGGTCTATTCCGCAGAACGGATCGATTATCATCTGAATGATAAGCGTACATATTTGTATCAACAATCAGCCATACAATCCGGTGATATGAAACTGACCGCCGGCAAAATTCAGATTGAGTGGAATGAAAACCTTCTGTACGCCTATCCAATTGGCCCGGCGCCTTACGATTCCCTTTCCGATGATTTGCCCACGCTCTACCAGTCTGGCCGGGAACCTTTTTCCGGTGATGAAATGATTTACAATATAAAGACCAAAAAAGGGCGTATTGTCGAAGGAAAAACCAAGGAAGAGGACGGATACTATTACGGCGAAAATATCAGCAAAGTGAACACTAAAGAGTTTTATGTCAGCAATGGTATATATACGACTTGTGATATTGAAGATCATCCCCACTATTACTTTAAAAGCAAAAAGATGAAGCTAATTCATAAGGATAAGATTATTGCCCGACCAATTGTTTTCTATGTTCATGATATTCCGTTGCTGGCATTGCCCTTCGGTATCTTTCCAAACCAAGGGGGGCGCCGCCATTCAGGTTGGCTGATGCCGACCTATGGTGAAAGCGGTCAGGATGGAGGTAATATTCGGGGACTCGGATATTTCTGGGCACCAAGTGATTATTATGATCTCAAGTTGACTATGGATTTTTATGACCGAGTTGGCATTGTCACCAGATACGCGACGCGGTATAAATTACGCTATGTGTTTGACGGATCGATCAGTGGAAGATACACCAATGAGTTCCTGTCGGATTATGCAAAGCGGGAATGGACTCTGAATATCCGGCATAGCCATAAAATCAGCCCGACGATGCGACTAAGCGCGAACGGAAGTTTTGTCAGTAGTGATGATTTGTACAAGCGTATGAGCTACAACCAGAACGACCGCCTGAAACAACAATTGATCAGCAATGCAACACTGTCAAAAACTTGGCCGGGAAAACCCTATTCCATGTCGATGACTCTGAATCAGACAACCAATCTGCAGGCTCAGAATTTGATTGAAACGGCACCAACCAGTACGGACCAAAAAATCAGCTATGTCAGCCGTTCATTACCCAATATTTCATTTAGTCGCGGTTCGAAACCGATTATTCCACTGAAATCCGGAGCCAGTGCCTCCAGCGGAAAATGGTACAACACTATTTATTTCAGCCTCAGTTCACAATTACGAAACAATCAAAACATTTCCTATCTGTCAGATTTTATCAGCGATTCATTGCAGTGGGAGAAACAGGATATTACCAAGAGTGCAATTACCCACAATATTTCCATGAACAGTTCGCAGAAAGTATTGAAATTCATTACGCTAAACCAGAACATGAGCATTCAGGAAGGATGGATCATGGACTATGAAATGCCGGTGGATTCAAGTGGATTGTTTGTCATTAACAATAACAAAATCGTGACCGCCCCGGTCACTGAATTCAAAGCGCGTCATACCGGCAATATTTCGTTTAACGCCCAGACAAAACTCTATGGTATGTTTCCGATTCGGATCGGAGCACTGCAAACCGTCCGGCACATCATGACGCCTCAGATCGGAGTTTCCTATCGCCCGGATTTCACCGAAGAGATTTTCGGCTGGAATCCCGGTTATATTGAAACCGGAGTTGATTCTGCCGGAAATGAACGACGTTATGATCCGTTCAGCGGGACCTTGCTGGGCAGCACGCCATCGGGTGAGTCCCGGTCTATGACTTTTGGTCTCAGTAATATATTTCAAGCCAAAACCAAACGAGGCGATGAAGAGAAAAAGATTGATCTATTCACAATGAATTTCAATACCAGTCATAATTTCGCAGCTGATAGTCTGCGCTGGTCGCCGATCAGTACATCGATTCGCACCCAATTATCAAAAAAATTAGCATTGAATATCAGCGCCAGCCACGATCTTTATGCGTACCGAAGCGGGCGTGTAAATGAATGGAACGATGATTGGCATGGTATTCCGATTCCGCGCCTGACAAATGTAAGTGCATCTACGGGATTCGCGTTTTCAGGGCGCCGTTTCGGTATAATGAAGATGGAAAGCGATGCGCCGGACACTACGTCTCTTGACGATGATCTGTTGGGCACTGTTGATACTGACGATGAACGTTCTGACCAGTTTTCAGAGCGGTCACAGGGCAACGAATTATGGAGCGCCAACTTCAGTTTGCGCTACAGTCTTTCCAGGTCAAATCCGGCAATCAAAAACGAATCTTTTTTTATGACGGCCAATGTCAAACTGAATCTCAGTTCCAAGTGGAAAATTGGCTGGAATGCCAGTTTTGATCTGATGCAAAAAACGATGGTTTCCCAGAGATTCCAGATTACCCGGGATTTGCATTGCTGGCAACTGAGTTTCAACTGGACACCGAGCAAATACAGCTACGCCAGTCAATACAATCTGACAATTAACGTAAAATCGCCGACGTTGCGGGATTTGAAGTACGAAGAACGCGGCGGCCGCAGCAGCGGATTTGGCTACTAAATACATTGATCCCAAAAAATCTTAGAAAAAGACAACAAATAACAAAATATTTGTGTCCTATCTCAATTGATTGATTGAAAAAAACGGGTATTTTCTGTATATAATATAAATATTGAGAAAGAACAAAATGGTGAGCAATTTATTCGAATTAACTAGCAGGATTTTAAGGGCTTATCGATGTCTGTGATCGTAACGCACTATTTTGTTCCGATGATTGCCGCAATTGTGGTGTGTCTGCTGGTGCTGGTGTATGCCATAAGGCATCGGGAGACAACCGGCTCGTCGGCGTTTATTGTACTCATGGGATCAGTTACCCTGTGGCAGATTGCCTACATGATGTGGTTGTTGTCGCCGAATCCGTCGGTTAAAGTATTGTTTGACAAAATCAGTTATATCGGTATCGTCC
>CAZAKB010000211.1:0-4411 GCA_964485475.1 uncultured bacterium | reverse complement strand
CTTCATTTCGGATAATAAAATCTTTGGCAGTTTCACCTTTGGCTTGCAGTTTTGCGCGAATCCCGGCTATGCCCGGTGTTAAATCCGATTTTTCCAAAAAAGGCAGATACTCTTTTGCATCGCTGAAAAAATTATCCAGATGCGTCGGATCAACGTCATAGTTTATTTCATCCACATAAAGAGCATTGGGACCCAGCGCATAAGAACCATCCAGCCTCAGCCTCACATGAATTCCCAAACTCACCGGCGTTGGGGTCGGGTAAATCAGGTGGCTCATTTTCCCGCTATGCCGTTTACTCACATCAAAATATTCACCTTTGACCCAATAAATCCGATAACCGCTGGTTTCTATATCAATTCCAAGCATTGCGGAAATTTGATCGGCATAGAGTCCGGCAGCATTGATCACTACATCGGTGATAATCTCTTCAATTTTGCCATTGTCCCGGTGGACTATTACTTTGTAACTATCCTTCCGTTTTTCCAAATTGATAACTTCATGGTTATATCTGATAATTACGTTATTTGCTAGTGCTTCGCCCTCGAAAAACCGCATCAGTTCCGTCGCATCCAGAATCCCGGATTCCGGGCTCAGCAATGCCCATTTTGCCCGAACGTTCGGTTCAAGACGCTTGATTTCCTGTTCTTCAATCATCCGTAAATTCCGCACCTGATTGATGTTTCCCTGATGATAAATTTCTTCGATGTTTTGACGTTCGTCCTCGGTATTAGCAATGATCAATTTCCCGGTTTTCCGATGCGGAATATTGTGTGCGGAACAGAGGTCATATAGCATGCGATTACCATCCACACAGAGTCTGGCTTTACAGCTGCCGGTCGGATAATACATACCGCCGTGAATCACCTCGCTGTTGCGTGTTGACGTATCCTGACCAAACGTATTATGCCGTTCCAATAAAACAACTTTCTTGCCCAATCCCGATAGGCGTCGGGCAATAGCCAGTCCGACTGAACCCGCTCCGATAATAACTATTTCTGCTCTGTTCATAGGATTCCTTTTATTTTAACACTTTTACCACTGTTCATAATGGATTTTCACATCTTCATATTGGGAACGGGAGATTTTTTCTTCATCGGGATGGCCTATGGCCACCATGCTGAAAACTCTAATATTTTGCGGGACCGATAGAATATTTTTTAAAAAATCTTCGTCATTACTACGGGGATGATACCCAAGCCAAACTCCCCCCAATCCCAATTCCGGCAATGCCAGAAGTATATTTTCCGTCGCTGCCGCGCAATCCTGGTCCCAGCGCTTGGGCGAAATGGTCGTGTCTCCGCAAACCGCAACGGCCAGCGGCGCCTGGAAAAGCATTTTTCCGTAAGGATGTATTTCCGCGATCCGGTCCAGGGTTTTCCGTTCCCAGATAACGATAAAGTGCCAGGGTTTGGAATTGTGTGCCGATGGTGCCGCCATGGCGGCTTCAAGAATAAATTTAATCTGTATATCCGACACTAATTCGTCAGTAAACTTGCGAATACTGCGGCGGCGAAATATATAATTAAGATCCATCTCGGTCTCCTGGTTGTTAGATATTCCCTTTTTTGGTCCATATATAAAACAGCAGACCCGGAAGTACGACAATCGATCCAAACAGCAGTGTCAAACTCAGAGACGAGGTCGTATTTCCAATCAGAAATACCAATCCAATAAATAAAGGACTTACGAAAAACAGTTTTATGTCAAACCGAAGTAGTACCAATGCATAAAAGAATGTAATCATTTGCAAAACCCCACCAATCACCGCCTGAATGTAGCGCTTGGCGATGGTATCTTTATTGGAAGGTATTTCTTTCACAATTTCCGGCACGTTTCGAATATGCCGTTTGCAATACCAGAGTTTGACATCTCTACAAACCGGTATAACGTTTACCTCATATTGCCAAAGTGTGCTAACTGCTTTTGTATCCGGGCGTCCGCATATCACACAGGGTTTTTGGGATAAATACGGATTAATGTAGACGCGGCCAAGCGCAAAAATGACCATATTTATAAGAACGACTGCGACGACAATCCATAACTTCTTTGGATCGGCAAGTGCGGAAAAAAAATCGTGTGAATTAGAATGATGCATTTGTTCTCTCGAAATCATCTTAACAATTAAAAATATCGGATCAAAACATAGATTAAAGTTAATGTTTGTATAGGCAATATAAAACATAAACACTCTTGAAATAACACGGATTATTTTGTAAATATCAGATTGAAACAGAAACGATAGGAGGTGAATATGTTGTCGAATGTCAAATGGCCGGGCCATGCTACTCTGCTGTTCGGTGCCGAAAAAATCATTTATATCGATCCTTATCAATTAAAAGGAAATCCCAAAAAAGCCGACCTGATTTTGATAACTCATGATCATTACGATCACCTTTCCGAAACAGATATTGAAAAAATTCGGACAAAGGATACAATAGTTGTTATGCCGGCTTCAACAAAAAAATCTATTTGCGGAAATGTCCGTACTATCAAAGCCGACGAAATTTTCAAATTTGATGACATTACAGTCGAAGCTATACCGTCTTATAATACAAACAAGGATTTCCACCCGAAAAGCGCTGGGAATGTCGGCTATATCCTGACAATAAACAATATCCGTTACTATCATGCCGGGGACACCGATATCATTCCCGAAATGGAAGGTCTCAATGTCGATGTGGCCTTTTTACCAGTTGGCGGAACTTATACAATGACACCCGCGGAAGCAGCGGATGCTGTCCGATTAATTAAACCGAAAGTCGCGGTTCCCATTCATTATAACAGTATTGTTGGATCGATGGAAGACGCTAAAACCTTTGAAAAACTCTGCGACTGCCCCGTGATCATTTTACCAAAAGGAGAATAACGCATTACAATACAAAACCTGGAACGTGAACTGGATATAGCAATTGTCGCCGCCCTGGAAGCCGGAAAAATAATCCTGAAATACTTTAATACTACCTATCATATCCGAGATAAAGGATTTAATAATCCTGTTACCACCGCAGATTTGGAAGCTGATATGTTTTTACGAAATACCATCCTGGCAGAATTTCCCAATGACGGCTGGCTTTCCGAAGAAACCAAGGATTCCACCGAACGCCTTTCGAAACAGCGTGTTTGGATAGTGGACCCACTGGATGGGACAATCGAATTTATTCGCGGTATTCCGGAATTCGTGGTTTCCATTGCATTGACAATTGATCGTGAACCTGTGGTCAGTGTCATTTATAATCCTTTGACAAAAGAACTGTTTTCTACAATGACCGGTTCCGAATCCCGGTTAAATGGAAAAGTAATTCATTGCAGCGCCAATACTGAATTGCACAACGCGACAGTATATGTGAGCCGTTCCGAAACCGACTCCGGTCTCTGGAAACCCTTCGAAGATGTGTTTAAAATGCTGATCGTCAGCGGAAGCATTGCCAATAAACTGGTTCATACGGCGGCCAACCACAGTGATTTGACAATCAGTCTTCGCCCAAAGAATGAGTGGGATATTTGTGCAGCCGACCTGATTATTCGGAATGCAGGTGGGCTGGTAATCAATCGGAATCTAGATCCAATCCGTTACAATTCTGAAAATCCGTTTATTCCAAATGGTCTGCTGGCGGGCCCGGCGCAATTGCTTGAAAAGGTAAAACCATTATTTAAAATATGACGAAAATTGTTGTAACTTATATCTGTGTTATTTATCAAATATCTGAATTGTTTAAAGTGTAAAGGATAAGTAATGCCTGTTTTTGATTACGAATGTAAAAATTGCAATAAGGTTTACGAGGAACTGGTAATGTCCAGTTCCACTCCGGATTCGGATATAAAATGTCCCGAATGTGGCAAATATCAGTCAGTGCGCCGAATGTCGGCGCCGTCGATTGGAGGTAGTGGCTCTTCAATCGGTAGTGGGGCCGGTTGCGGCAGCAGCGGTTTTTCCTGAGCAAGCTAATGTTCCGGCAGTTGTCGGCTTCAATAGATTAAATATTTTTCCCTGGTCTTCATAAAAGCATCAATATCATCCTGCCATTCAGCGATAATTTCCATGGCCGATTTCCCATCCCAAATCTCCTGGCGGATTTTATCTGTACCCATAGCCTTATCAAAGGAGCTGGTCCGCTTCGTCTCAAATATTAGCTGCTCGGGATATAATTTTCGAATAGCGCAAAGAATGTAAATCTGGGTCATCATTGGTTTGAATTCAGCAACATCGGTGATATGAATCTGAACACCCTGAAGCTGGATGTCTTCACGGGTAAAATAATAGGGTGTATAATGCATCGGACGGAAATAAGCCCCCGGCAATTGATATGAATTTAATTCATCACTCAATTCATTCGCATCCATCCACTCTTCACCAATCAGTTCAAAAGGCAAGGTATACCCAACTCCGATATCAATGGTATGCAATTCCCC
>CAZAKB010000210.1:0-4422 GCA_964485475.1 uncultured bacterium | reverse complement strand
TATCTGCATTCCGAAATCCGGGCGCTTGAAAGGGTTGAAATCCTCCGTGATCTACGACTTGGGGAATTTGATGTGCTTGTGGGAATCAATTTACTCCGAGAAGGCCTTGATCTTCCGGAAGTATCATTAGTTGCGATTTTGGATGCCGATAAAGAGGGTTTTTTACGGTCAGAGAGATCACTGATGCAGGTGTCCGGTCGGGCAGCACGGAATATCAACGGCAAGGTTATTTTTTACGGTGACAATATTACTCAATCTATGGAGAAAGTAATTACGGAGGTCAATCGGCGCCGGAAAATACAGTTCGACTACAATCAGGCGAATGGAATCACACCTAAAACCATTTATAAATCCATTGCGGATGTCATGTCCGCAACCGCTGTCGCTGATATCAGTCCCAGCGAGTTTGCCGGTATAAAAGTGTCCGCTCCCGATCAGTTCAGGAACAAAATGGACCAAGCGGAATTATTAGAGCTGCTGAACCGGGAAATGCTGAAGGCCGCCGAATCCCTGGAATTTGAAAAAGCGGCTGAATTGCGGGACGAAATAACCAAGTTGACCGGAAGTAAGAAGTCAATTTTAAATAAGATGGTTTAGGGAAGTTTGGAAGATAAGGATGAAGAAATGAAGATTTTGGTAATTGGAAGCGGCGGCCGGGAAAGTACTTTTGTGTGGAAATTGTCACAATCCGATAAGGTGACAGAAATTTATTGCGCTCCCGGAAATGCCGGAACAGCCTGCTATGGGGAAAATATCGACATTGCTGAAACTGAATTTGACCGGCTAATTGAATTTGCTCAGGAGAAAAATATTGATCTGACTATTATTGGCCCGGAGCAACCATTAGTAGATGGAATTGTGGACCGGTTTCACAGTCATAATCTGCCGATTTTCGGGCCGACCCAGAGTGCTGCGGCGCTGGAAGGTAGTAAAGTATTTGCCAAGAAATTGATGTCCGAGTATGATATTCCGACTGCCCCTTATGATATTTGTGAAAACCGTAGTTCATTGGAAGAAATTACATTGGGGAAAGCATTTCCCTATGTCATTAAAGTTGACGGGCTGGCCGCCGGTAAAGGCGCCCTGGTCATTCAAAACGATGCTGATCTAAAACAGGCAATCCGGGATATTTATGAAGATAAAAAATTTGGTTCAGCAGCGGAACAGCTGATCGTTGAGGATTTTCTCGAAGGTGAAGAATTGTCGGTTTTTGCCCTAACTGATGGTAATGATTATGTGCTTTTATCACCAGCACAGGACCATAAACGGGCCTTTGATAATGATGAAGGACCAAATACGGGGGGAATGGGTGCCTATGCACCGGCCCTATTGGGGAACTCCGCTGTATTGCAGAAAGTTGAAGAAAGAGTTATTCGACCGGTTCTGAAAGGAATGAAAGAACGCGGAACGCCTTTTACTGGTGTTCTGTATTGCGGATTAATGATTCACGACGGCGAGCCTTGGGTAATCGAATTTAACGTACGGTTTGGTGATCCGGAAACCCAGGTCGTTGTGCCGTTGATTAAATCCGATTTAGCCAATCTGCTGCTCAGTATCGCAAAGGGACAACTGGATACCAGTGGATTTGAATTATCTGACCGGCACGGTGTCTGTGTGATTTTGGCTTCCAAAGGATACCCTGAAGCCTATGAAAAGGGGAAAGTGATTACCGGGATAGAGCAATTGTATCAGAGTGGAAAAGCCAAATTGTTTCTGGCTGGTACGAAACATGACGGTGAGCATTACCTGACCAATGGTGGCCGGGTGATGGGTGTCACCGTAATATCAAAAAGTCTGAATGATGCGGTTTTAAGCGCCTATCAATATATTAGAGTGATCGAATATGAAGGGAAACAATACCGGACCGATATTGGTTTCCGGGCCCTGAACAAAACGATTCGAGATCATTAGAAGGAGAGAGTGAACGAGGTGATTATGAACGATACTCGTTTGAACAGATTGCAACAAAGTTTCGGCATTATTGGCGAATCGGAAAAAATTAAAGAGATCATCGAGACAATAGATCAAGTTGCATCGGCCGATATTACGATCCTGATTGCCGGTGAGAGCGGAACCGGTAAGGAATTGATCGCCGATGCGCTGCACCGACACAGTCTGCGTAAACATCACCCTTTTGTTAAAGTCAACTGTGGTGCGATTCCGGCGGGTATTCTTGAAAGCGAGCTATTTGGGCACGTCAAAGGATCATTTACCGGTGCGACCGATGACCGTAAAGGTTATTTTGAAACGGCCAATAACGGTACAATATTTCTTGATGAAATTGGTGAAATGCCAATGGAGACTCAGGTCAAATTACTGCGCGTTCTGGAATCCGGTGAATTTCTGCCGGTCGGCGGTTCTCAGAGTAAGAATGTGGATGTCCGGATTATTGCTGCGACAAATAAAGAATTATTTGAAGAAATCGAAAAGAAGAACTTCCGCAAAGACCTATATTATCGTCTGAAAACAATCACTATCATTGCCCCGTCCCTCCGACAGCATAGTGAAGATATTCCCCTCTTGATAGAACGCTTTGCGCTGGAGTTCGCAAACCGGAACAACATTCCCTTTAAAGGTTTTTCACCCAACGCGATTCATATCCTTGAGAACCATAGCTGGCCGGGTAATATTCGGGAGCTGAAGAATTTTATCGAAAGTATGATCGTTCTGGAAAAAGGCGAAGTGATCAATAGCGCTAAGGTATCGAAGCGGCTGGGATTTGAAAAACGGCCGATTTCCACCAATCTTCCGATGAAGGTTTCAAAAAGCGTTGATCAGGCTGAGCGTGAGCTGATTTTACAGCAAATCCTGCTGATGCGGCGGGATATTGCCGACATTAAAAATGTGGTGACTGGTGATTTTAGCCATATCTCGTTGGAATCGAAACCAAGAACAACCGAACTGCAGCGCTATATTGCCCCGATTCACGAGGAAGAGACCATCGAAAGCGAACCGGAATACGAAGTTGCCCAGGATTATTTGGTTAATCCAAATCAGCTTGGCAAGGTTTCTCTGGAAGAGGTAGAGAGAGAACTCATCGAAAAGACCTTACGGAAATTTCATAATAAAAAACGTCAGACAGCCACTGCCCTGAAAATCAGCGAACGCACCTTGTATCGAAAAATTATAGAATATGGATTATAAGAACCTATGATTACCAAAATAATCAAAAATATCATTTCATTGCTGCTTGTTCTAGCGTTGTTGACCGGTTCCGGATGCTGGTTTTATTCCTTTAAAGGAACACTACCGCCACATATTAAAAATATTGCAATTCCGTTGTTCAGCGACCGGACTGCTGAATTCAATATTCAGCAGAATGTCACCGATTTAATCCGGATTGGATTTATTAAGGAAAATATTCTAAAACTTGTTGAGGAAGATAATGCACATTCCGTACTTTACGGCTCGATTCAGAGTATTCAGGACAGGCCGCTAGTCTATACCGGTGATGAAACCGGCGAGGCCGTAACCGAGTACCGGTTGACCCTGAAAATCGAAGCGGAATGGTATGATAAAGTCGAAGACAAGACTCTATTTAAGAAAACGTTTACCGCTTACAGCGAATACGATCCCACCGGTGCGACAGACCGGACCAGAGACCTGGCACTGACGGAGGCAGTGGACCAGATTACCGAAGATATTGTCAACCAAATTCTATCGGGTTGGTAAAATATATAAGTTATGATTAAAGACAAGTGACATTCAGGAAGAAAGAGGATTCAATGGACTGGGTATTTATTAAAGATGTAAAAGACCATAACGACAAAGAAGTGACCCTGAAAGGCTGGGTGTACAATAAACGCTCCAGCGGTAAAATCTGGTTTCTGATCATGCGTGATGGAACCGGTATGATTCAGGGCGTCGTTCTAAAAAATGAGGTCAGTGAAGAGGTTTTTAATAAAAAAGACGAACTGACGCAGGAATCATCGATTATTGTGAGAGGATTAATCCACGAAGATAAGCGTTCACCCGGTGGTTATGAACTGGTTGTTCGGAATATTGAGGTTGTTCAGATTGCCCCGGAATACCCTATTGCCCTGAAAGAACACGGCGTGGAATTCCTGATGGATAACCGCCATCTCTGGTTGCGTTCCAGCAAGCAATGGGCGGTGCTGAGGATTCGCCATGCGGTGTACTACGCGATTACCGATTATCTGAATCAGAACGGATTTTTTCGCTTTGATTCACCGTTGCTGACCCCCAATGCCTGTGAGGGCACAACCACGCTTTTTACCGTTCCCTATTTTGATCTTGGAAATGCTTACCTGTCCCAAAGCGGCCAATTGTACCTGGAAGCGGGTATTATGAGCCTCGGACGGGTTTATGATTTCGGACCGGTTTTCCGGGCGGAGAAATCCAAAACTCGCAAACATCTGACGGAATTCTGGATGATGGATGCCGAAGCGGCGTTTGTCGAGC
>CAZAKB010000209.1:0-4447 GCA_964485475.1 uncultured bacterium | reverse complement strand
CAGGTCAGTTACTCCACCAGCCGAAGCAACAATAATAAAGGCCGGATTGGTGAACCGGGCCTCCTTTACCGCATGGGCCTCAGCTCCGATCCCGCCCTGGATACCATCGCTACAGAAGCTGGGGCTTTCCCCGATAATGTATCAATAAATTCCGACGCCAGCCTGCGCAGTGGAATTAAACTATCTAACAGTATCAAAACAACCTTTTCTTACGGCCAGAATATGTCCTGGTCTGAGTCACAAGGCAGTAAAAATCGCAATCTGACCCGTGACTATATTACCTTAGACAACTCCGGTAAAAAGGGTATTCCTTTTCCCAGCTGGACTCTGAACATATCACAGATTGAAAAAATCGCCTTTCTGGCAAAAGTCTTTAAAAAACTGTCCCTGGATCACGGATTCTCAGGCAAGGAGTCTAAGGTCTATCGCAATGGCGAGGTTCAAAGCTCAACATATAAACTGTATTTTCAACCCCTGTTCGGTCTTTCGATGCAGTTTGAAAATAATATCAGTTCTACTGTCCGCATGACTATGGGACAAACCATCACCAATCAATCCAACGGCGGCGCCAGCATCGTCACCGATCAAAGCATTAACGCCTCCATGAATTACCAAAAAAAGGGAGGGTTCACCATACCACTGCCTTTCCTGCGAAACAAGCGACTGGAAAACAACATCAATTTCACCATGGCCTTTGACTATAGCAAGTCTCTTTCAAAAGGTAAGAATACAGCCGAAGATAAATTTGCCACACAGAACGAAAACCGGACCTGGAAAATCGAACCGCGCATCAGTTACTCATTCACCCAGAAAGTCACGGGCGGACTTTTCTATTCATACGGTGAAAGTTTTAATGCCCGAACCGGTAAACGTATCACCCGCAATGGCGGCTTTGACGTCAACATCGCTATCAGAGGTTAATATGCGAAAAATGTTTATTATCTCCATTTTGTTTATTTCTTTCGCCTGTAGTCGTCAAAGCAGCTCTTTTGACGGTGAAAAAGCATTTATATATCTCCGAAAACAATGCGATATCGGGTACCGGAATCCCGGTTCTCCGGGCCACCAGGAAGCGCTGAACTATTACCGGGATTTCTTTTCTGGATTAGCCGACACCCTCATTTTGCAGACATTTATCCAAGAAATTCCCGATGATAATGTCTCTTTCACGTTTACAAATGTTATTGCCGGATTCAGTCCCGGCGGACAGAACCCATTGCTCATCGGCGCCCACTGGGACACCCGGCCTCGTGCTGACCACGACCCGGATCCTAAAAAACGACCGTCTCCAATTCTCGGTGCCAATGATGGCGCCAGCGGTATCGCAGTACTGATGCATCTGGGAGAACTACTCCAGAAAAATCAGCCCGAACGTGCGATCTACCTGGTACTGTTTGACGGCGAAGATTACGGCTATTCCGGTTCTCTGAAATACTATTGCATGGGATCGGAATATTTTGCGAAAAACCTGCCCATTCCAAAACCATCCGAAGCCATTGTAATTGATATGATCGGCGATAAGGAGCTGAATATCCCGATCGAACGCCAATCATACTCCAGTCATCCCGAATTGGTAAAAACACTCTGGGCACTGGCAAAGAAACGGGGCTATTCCGAATTTCAGCACAAATTTGGCAGCTACATTCACGACGATCATGTGATGTTGATTGAACATGCCGGAATTCCATCGGTCGATCTGATTGATTTCGAATATCCGAATCGGTATCAGAATTTCTGGCATACCAGCATGGACACTCCGGACAAATGCAGCCCGAAAAGCCTGGAAGTCGTCGGGCAAGTGCTTTATGATTATATTTATTTAAACGAGAGCATCGCAAAGTGAGTAGACTAAACAAACAGTGGTTGCGATACGAATTTCCGAAAGGAGATTACGATATTGAAATTCTGATAGCGTTGCTCGCAGACATTCCCTGCCTTGGGTTAATTGAAAAAGATGAAATTATTGAAGCCTATTTTGACACAAATAATGAAAATCGAATTGAAAAACAGATTCAGGAAATAATTCAATATTTCCCGGGTATCGTAATCGACTATTCAAAGACATTGATAAAAAACCAGGACTGGCATCTCAGCTGGCAGGATTACTTTAAACCGATCCGGATCAGTTCCGGCATTGCCATCTATCCTCACTGGGAAAAATATAACGGCACCGAACCGATTCGGATTGCCGTCATTCCGGGAATGGCGTTCGGTACGGGAACCCATGCCACGACCCAGATGGCCCTGAAATTACTGGAAAAAATGGTCCGTCCGGGCATGAAAATCCTCGATGCCGGTTGTGGTGGCGGAATACTGACTATCGCAGCGCTTAAACTTGGGGCCGGTTTCGTTGATGCCTGGGATATTGACCCGGATATTGAAGATAACTTTCGAGAACAAATGGAACTTAACGACACTCCCAACCGTTTTAAACTCACCATTGGAGATGTCACCCGGCGCAATGATTACAAATACGATCTCGTTCTCAGTAATATTGAAAGGAAACCCAACCTGGCACTTTTACAGAATATGAATAAGCACGGAAAAGTGCCATCTTGTATTTTTACGGGAATTCTGAAAGATGAATATGCCATGTTTAAATCGAAAGTGCTAAATTACGATCTGGTTTTTAAGGCGGAGATGTTTCAGGACGAATGGGCGGCACTGGCAACGGAGTAACATGAACAGACTTGTTTTTATCATAATAATCATCCTTCTGGCGCTGGCGGCCTGTGTCAATACCATCCAGCAAGAGTCTGCAACAGATCCGGTAATTGAATCCGTCATACTCAATTATTCCCAGACAAATAAATCCCTGTTTATTTCCGCAAAAGTTTTTGATCCACAGGGACTGGAGACCATTGACTCGGTTGTATTTTACCTGTATCAAAGAGATTCCCTTGATTTGGCGGATGAGGAATTATTTCTGAAAAGTTTTCTTTTTGATGTTGGACCGCCTCTAGACATTATCAACCAGGATGGGGCTTTTTCCTATCTCCTCGATTCAACGACACTTGCCGATAACGATGGCTATTATCGGGTCAGCATACAGGCCTTTGATAAAGACGGTAACAGCAGCACGATTGAAGAACAAGAAGAGCTGGTTGCACCCAATAGTCCGCCGGAACTATATATGATAGATATTCCGAATACTTTTGAAAAAGGCGACTATGTTGTTTTTAAAATTCGAGTAACAGATCCGCAAGGTTACGACGATATTTTAGCTGTTCTTCTTGATATTTTGGTGCCAAATGGCACTTACTTTACTGGTGATTCTGGTTATTATTTACTAGACACTGGGCCAGCTTCTGGGGGATGGGGTGATGAGATAGCTTATGACGGGATTTATACAATTACTATCCCTACTAGAATTAATAGTGAATTGCAGGGTGATTTCGCTTTTTACTTTTACGCTGTAGATACATATGGATCGACAAGCGATACCCTTCAGAAAATTCTGACCAACCCCGGGGTTCATCTACTGTCACCGAACTGGGCCGATACATTACGCCCCTATCAGACACATAAAATAACCTGGGAAAGTGCTTATATCAATAAAGTAACAATTCAATATACCACAAATGCAAACTCCTCATCGCCAAACTATCAAACTATTGCTACAGAGTTTGCCGTAAAGGGTTTTTACGACTGGGATATTCTTTACGAGAATTCTGCAAATTGTAAAATTAAAATCTTTGATACTGACAAACCTAGTCGCTACGACACCAGCGACAATAGTTTTACCATTAAACCATGATTAAACGACTGACAATTTTCATATTATCTCTGTCTTTGGGCCTTTTCGGTCAGGCATTTCGCTTATCAAAACCGTTTTTGAACGATTCTGCACAAGTATATGAAGGGCTGGGCAGTAATGGCATAACCCAGATTGCCTTTCAAGAAGATTCGCTAATCTGGTTTGCAACCGGTGGCGGGTTGAGTAAAACAGAGGATTTCGGCGAAAATTATTACACCTATTATCCCGGCGATAATAATCTGCCGAAGGGAGGCATTTCGGCGATTGCCGTATTGGATTCAATTATCTGGGTTGCCGGAGTTTTTGATTCCACGACTGAAGAGGGTTCAATGCAAACCGGCGGCGGCTTGGCCTATTCTAAAAATTTCGGCGCCAGTTGGACCTACGTTCCGCAACCCGTAGATTCCGCCGGTGACAAGACGGATATCTGGAACGGCGACACCGTTTCATTTTTACCCATTACAACACCGGTAAGCAACACCACCTGGGACATTTCAATAACACGTGTGGACGATGACTCTATCATCGTTTACATCACCAGCTGGGCAGGTGGTATCCGGCGAAGCCGGGATTTTGGAAAGAGCTGGCAGCGCCTGCCGTTGCCGAGCGATGATCTGGATATGTTGTTCTGCAGTGACGAGATTGACTTTGAAATTAACCCGCGAGATCCGGCTCAGCAGGGAAATCATA
>CAZAKB010000208.1:0-4500 GCA_964485475.1 uncultured bacterium | reverse complement strand
CCAGAGCTCACCTCGTTGCCTCCATCTGATGGTTAGACCATTATTACGAAAATCCCTCCTGTGGTCATTTGATACTATTTCATTAAAACTACTTTTTGTTTTATTTTATGATCCGATGAATTAAATACAATAAAATATACACCACTGGGAACAACGGAATTGGAATTGGTCCGCCCATTCCATCGAATCGTATGATATCCGGCACGATAAATGTTAGATTTCCTATTATTTAATTTCCAGATTTCTTTTCCATTGATGTCAAATATTAACAACGAGAACCTGGTTTGTTCAGGAAGATCAAGTTTTAAGGTCGTTATGGCATTAAAGGGATTTGGAAATGCTGAGTGTAAACAGAATTTTGTAGGAATCGGATCAATCTCAACAACAGGAATTTCAATTTCTTTATCAAATTCTTTATTGTTAACAATAAATGATTCTGTCAACGTATATCCCGATTTACTATCACTTATATCGACAGCCCGTATTTTGTAATCGATTGTTTCCATTCCCCACGGCTTTGTCCATTTATCTTCCGAATAATCTACATAATTAATATTTGATGTTGTTGTTCTTAGTGTCCAAACACCATCTCTTCTTTTCCATACTTCATATCCCTCCAAATCAGGTTCAGTATTGGCTGTCCAGTATATCTTAGGGTGATTATTGTACCAAGTTCCATTAAAATTTTGTGGTATCTCAGGTGGAGCAACAGCGTAGTAAGCATTTACCATTCCATGACCATAGTGATCAAAATCAGATTGCCAGCCATCAAATAGAACTGAAGACTGGCGAATAATATCCATTATTTCAGCATTTGATTTACTCGGGAATCGGGCACGTACTAATGCAACAATACCGGAGACTACTGGTGTTGACGCTGAAGTCATACCGAATAGACCATATCCACTACCATATATCGATGTAGTACGTAGTGAATCGCCAGGAGCAGTAGCATCAATAAATGAACCATAATTCATATCACTCCTTGCATATAGAGAATCACCACCATTTACTTTTTTTAGGGCTCCTACTGCTATTACAAAGCTATCATATGCTGCCGGATAGCACGTGTACGGTCTTGGTTCCTGATCGTTGCCCATTGAAGCCACCAGCACTGCACCAAGATTAAAAGCATTCCTAACTGCTTCATGAAGATATAGAGGATCACCCATATTTGATGGTGTGTGCCAGCTGTTATTAATAACATCTGCTCCATTTAAAGCTGCACTATAAATATCACTTGCCCTATCTGCTGGATCATATCCCCTTCTAGGCATTAAATAGCAGTTCCAACCTATACCTACAACACCAGTATCGTTATCGGTTTGTGCAGCAATTATACCCGCGACATAAGTACCATGACTTGATCCATATCCATACTCTGATCCTCCACTAGTCCAGATATGTCCATCTAAATCAGGATGATTCGTATCAATACCATTTTCAATAAGTGCAACAATTATATCATCTCCTTTTTCGTAATTCCACGCTGATTCGGCATCAATGTCAAAGCTGGAATTGACAGAATTATTCAAATACCACTGTTCGCTATAATATGGATCATTTGGGATGGCATCTTCAATTGCTTCGAATACCGGCTCAGCATAATGTACTTCTGGGAATGCCGCCAGATTTGAGATTACTGAATTCACAGAAACCTGTTCACTAAACTGAATTGTAAAAACCTGAGAAAGATCCTGTATTGGTACTATTTTATTAGTAATTGGAGAAAGTATCCGAGTCTGTCCCGGGACAGTATATGGAAATAATTTTTGGATTTGGGTGGTACCAATATTATGAAGTATAGATCGTATGTTAATATCAGGAACAGAGATCGAATTAACCAGTGTAGAGATTTGAGATTCTTTTAAAAGTATTACTCCCGGTTCAAATTTAACAATTAGTTTCCCAGGAATAGACGATTCTTGTGCAGAAATCTCAATCATTATAAAGAAAAATAAAATAATAAAGATATAAATCAGCAGATTTTTCTTTTTTTGAATCATTTCTTAATCTCCTTCCTAAAGATTTTATTCATATGCGTTGAATGAATCGAAATTCTTCTCAGGTTGGATTTCTGCACCGAGTATTCATAGTCTATTTTAACAAAAGAATTTTATGCGTTTTTTGAAATTGAATTTCCGGAATGCTCATCTGTACAAAATATACACCAGATGCTAAAACCTGATGGTGTAAGTTTGTTCCATCCCAATAAAATTCAAATGTACCTTTTGGAACGGAGTGATTAGCAAGAACTGCTACGCGTTGGCCTAGTAAATTGAAGATAATTAGGTTGACATGAACTTGTTGTGGCAATGTGAAAAGAATGCATACTTGAGAATTAAAAGGATTTGGAAAAGGTGAAGATAGTTCATATTGAGTCGGTATTGCTTGATTTTGATTCTCCGGTAAAGAATTTGGTGGTACTCCACCCGACTGCGTGTAAAGAATAGCCCCTTGACTGCCTGCAATCCATCCTTCTGAATCAGAAATAAATTGTACATCGTAAAAACTACTCTGGGTTCCGGTATAGGTATACACCCAAGTTTGTCCTCCATCATCAGTTTGCGCAAATAATCCTCGATAACCAACTGCCCATCCGTGCAGATTATCCATAAAATCTACCGCGGTAAAAGCATCTCGTTTTATGCTGTCTTGTAAAACCCAGGATTCTCCTCCATCTGAGGAATGATAAATATAACCCTCACCTCCTGCAGGTCCTGTTAATCCATCTTCAAACACCTCTATCCCCCCTACACCCCATCCATTAGATTCAGATGGGAAACAAATATCCTGCAACCTAGAATATGGAATATCAACAAACAGAGTATCCCACTGACTTCCTCCGGTAAAGGTTTTGAAGATTAAGCCGCTGGCTCCTGCTGTAACCCACCCACAATCAGGACTGATAAAATCAATAGAAGCTAAATATAGTCCATTCGTATCCGCCAATTGTTCTGTCCATGTTATACCACCATCCGTTGTCTTCCACAAATACCGATTAAATCCCTTCCAACCAAGTATCCATCCAATATCCTGACTTACAAATACTCCATTCAAAATCCCCCCAAGTTCAGGATAAGAGATAATCTCCCAATTGTCTCCTTCGTTATAACTAAAGCCAATAGCTCCTGAATAGTCATATCCATTCCAAAGGGTACCCAATACTAGAATGGTGGTTGCATCCGGTTGAATTACCTTGTACCAACTATAATTTTCGCCTCCAATAGTTTTTATTGTCCATAAATCACCTCCGTTTATAGTCTTCAAAACGGTTCCGTTTTGGCCTACAGACCACCCATAATTTGAGGAATTCATTGATATATCCTTCAGTGTGCTGTTAACACCAAATGATTGGGACTCCCAGTCATAACCACAATTGGTTGAATGGAATATTTTAGCTTGCTCTCCAACTGTCCAACCGGATTTGGAATCGAAAAAATGAACACCCCCTAATGGTTTATTTGTCTCGGTATGTACCTTATTCCAGACAATACCCCCATCAGTAGTAAAAATTACTTGACCATCATCGGTTGTACACCAACCGCTGTCGGCAGTAGTGAAATACAGATGAGTAATTTCATTTTCATTAGAAGTGATATATTGTTCAGTCCATTCACTTCCCCCGTCTGTAGTTTGAAGAATAATCCCTGCTGCTCCAGTTAAACCCGCAACCCATCCTGTGTCCGGGTTTACAAACCATACTGTAGTAAGACTGAGAATATCGGGAATTACATTATCAACCCAATTTTGACCACCATCCGTTGTTTTTCTGGTCAACCCCCAAATACCAACTGCCCATCCGAGTGAATCAGAGAGGAAATAAACATCGTACATAGAATTTGGAGGTGAGAGTGAAATTGAATTATCAAGCCAAGATTCTCCTTTATCAATAGATTTATATACCAGACCATTATTACCAACTATATACCCAATACTGTCCGATGGGAAACATAGATTTTGTGCTTCACCAATTGCTGTACCAACAGCATATCGCTGCCAAGAATTTCCACCATCAATCGTCTTGAAAACATAGGTAACTGCTTCACTTCGAATATCTGTTCCTAAAAACCACCCAGTTTGATTATCTATAAACCAAAGAGAATGAAGATATTCCAGGGAATCAATATTGATAACCGACCAGGTTTGTCCTCCTGTATTTGTTTGCAAGACGGTTCCGTGATCTCCAATAGCTATTACATTAAGAGAATCTAAACACCAAACATCATTGAGATCATTTCCCTGTGGTTTAGGGTTTTGCCATTGCCAGCCAATATCAGCAAAAGAAAAAGATGAGTAAGTTATCAATAAAATAATAAGTGTTTTTTTCATCTTTTCAGACTAAATCTTTTTTTATGTTATTAACTATGAACCATTGTTGTCTATTACAAATACATTTTAATGAAAAAAGGTATATATAAAATCTTCATTATTAGAATTACTCATTTTTTAAGTTATTCTATGATATTGTTAATGTCAATATCCCAGTATGGTCTAACG
>CAZAKB010000207.1:0-4546 GCA_964485475.1 uncultured bacterium | reverse complement strand
TTAGCGCAAATCGAATTTTACAATTTGATGATAAAAAAGGGTTTTCATCCTTGGATTTTGGGCGGACTTGCATCTGGAATTGCCTGGATCGCGGTTGCATACTTGTCGCCGGGACTATTATTTCCCTTGATGATTTTTATTTTTCTGATGTTTCTCGGAGTTATGCTATTTAAAACGATCGAGAATGCCGCTGGCAATATAGCTGTGACACTACTTGGATTCTTATATATTTCCATGATGTTGTCGATTCTCATCGTTTTGAGAGAAAGCCCAAATCAATTTGGTGGTGCATACAGAGAAGGCGGTCAACTGGTGATGATTGTTTTTGCATGTATCTGGATTTGCGATTCACTGGCCTTTGTTTTTGGGAAATGGTTGGGCAGAACGAAAATTGCACCGTCGATCAGTCCTGGAAAATCCTGGGCCGGGTGTATTGCCGGATTAATCGGAGCCGTGATAACTGCCATAATTATCTATTATCTGAATTGGAAACCTGAGTATCTGAAATTATCCGATTTGATAGTTATTGGAGTTATTTCCGGAATATTCGGACAGGCCGGTGATTTTATTGAATCAGTATTTAAACGTGATGCTGCTGTTAAGGATTCCGGAACGTTGTTAATGGGACACGGCGGTGTGCTGGACCGGTTTGATTCATTTCTCTTTGCACCGGCATTTATATACCTGTATTTATTATTCTTTATATAAAAATATTCTTCATAGAATGGAGTGTTATATGTCGGCAGATACAAATGGTGCTAACATTGAAAAATTGAATGATTTAAGTAGTCCCCTTAAAGATAATGGCCAGCCGGTTGCGATTATTCTGGCTGCCGGTCATGGAAAACGAATTAAATCAGAGCGGTCGAAAATGCTCCATGAAATCTGGGGTGTTCCAACCGTTGTTCGTGTTGCCGAATCCGCAGCCAAAGGTCTCGGCTCGGAAAATCAGGTAATTATTGTGGGGATCAAGGCTAATGAGGTTGCTGAAATTACCGGGGAAGCACGGCACCGTATATTTGTATTGCAAAAGGAACAAAAAGGAACCGGTGACGCGGCACGAGAAGCGCTGAAGGCATTAACAGAATATAAAAACATTGATGATCTGTTTATCTTACCGGGGGATATGGGACTGATCACAGCAGAGGTCATTGAAGCGTTTAAAAACGGATTTAAAGTATCCAGATGCGGGATGAAAATTCTGACCGGAATCTATCACGGAGAAACGAACGGTAATACATACGGACGTATCCTTCGGGTGCCTGCAAAAGATAAGGACGGCCACAATTCTGGTGAGGATTATGCAAAAGTTATAGAGATTAAAGAACACAAAGACATATTAGCTATCCCAGATGGATACAGTTATATTGTGGATCATAACGGAAGAAGTTATTCATTTTCAAAAGATCAGTTACTGGATATTGATGAATACAATACCGGTATTTATGCTGTAAAATATGAGTATTTAAAGAAACATATTAGTGACATAACTTCAAATAATGTTCAGGGCGAATTATATCTTACGGATATCATTTCCATCTTTAATAAAAATGGTATAACTGTTGGTGCCGATCCGGTGGATGATGATAATGCCGTGATCGGTTTTAATGTTAAAAGCGTACTGAAAGAGATGGACGGCATTTATCGTAAAAAGGTTTATGAACAGCTCCGTGATATCATTGTCATTGAAGATGAGGACAATTTTTTTATCGCAGACGAAGTGGTTGAACAGATCCTGGCGCTTGACAAAAAGTATCCGTCACTGGATATTAATCTTCAAAAAGGTGTTCATTTGTCGAAAGGGGTCAAACTCAGCCGCGGTGTCAGTATCTGGACGAATACCAATATCCGGGGAAATGTCGAGATTGGCGAGGGTACGATCATTCAGGATAATGTTTCGATCCGCACGTATCCCCATCAGGAATTGCATATTGGCAATAACTGTATCATTATGCGGGGCGATATCATTAAAGGCAATTTGACTATTGGAGATAACACTCGGATCGAATCCGGCGTAAACATGACCGGTAGCGATGAATATCCAACCGTCATCGGCAATAATGTTACGATTAAAGGAACGACATACATTTTCGGTTCTGTAATCGAGGATGATCTGTTTGTCGAGCATTCGGTACTGAAATGTAAAAAAGTTGAGCGTACGTTAAAAAAAGACGGCACCATTCAACATGTTCGTTGGGTAATGCCCCAGCCCCAGGGACTGGATATTATTAGTGAATTGGAGTAACAAGACACATAATTAAGCGAATAACTTACCCCGGAAAATAAAAAACACTGCACCCAGAATACACACACCCGCCAGGGCATAATCTAGGCTGATTTTCTCTTTCATGTAAAATATCGAGAAGGGGACAAATACACTCAGAGTTATAATCTCCTGAAGAATTTTCAGTTGTCCCAGATTCATCACCTGATAACCGATACGATTTGCCGGAACCTGAATCAGATATTCAAACATGGCGATGCCCCAGCTTATCAGTGCGGCAACAAACCAAGGCTTGTGAGCCAGATCCCTGAGATGCCCGTACCAGGCTAATGTCATAAAAACATTGCTGCAAATCAACATTACCGTCGTCAAAATATAGCTACGCATATCCTCCTCTTTAAAAATCAATTTTCAACGCACAAATTTACATTGATAATTGGACATTTTAGATAGGATATTGTAAATATTTGGAAATACTGCAATCTGAATATTAGCCAATTTTTCTTTTGCCTTTTGAATTGATCCTGCATATATTACTTACGAGTGACTTACTAGTAACGAGGAGGCAAGGCAATGACAGAACAACTGACACCCAAAAAACAGCGGTTCCTGGATTTTATCCGCAGTTTTAGCAGTGACCACGACCGGGCTCCGACATTTCATGAAATTATGGAAGGGTTGAGAATCAAATCCTTGGGAACGGTGAACTGGTATGTCAAGGAGCTGGAACGGATCGGTGTGCTGGAACGCGGAAAGTATAACGCCAAGCGGGCGTTGTCACTGCCGGACCAGCCGACCGGTAACGAATTGCCGTTGCTGGGTCTGATTGCGGCAGGCTATCCGCTGGAAGCGGTGGAGAATCGGGAAAGCATCGAAGTGCCGCCGTCCTATATTCACCCCGATAATTATGTTTTGAAAGTCAAGGGCGATTCCATGATCGACGATCATATCGAGGACGGTGATTATGTGATCATCCGTCAGAAACCCGAAGCGTCTCAAGGACAAACGGTAGTGGCATTTGTGAACGGTGAAGCCACTCTGAAACGCTATTACCCGAAATCCAACGGTGTGGAATTGCATCCCCGTAACCCGGACTACGATGTGATCCGTGTATCCCCGGAGGACGAATTCCGGATCGGCGGGGTGGTCCTGGCTATTTTAAGGCAATATGAGTAGAGAGGGTGACACGGAGTAGCGCGGAGAATGCACAGAGTCCCACGGAGATATTTTATATTTTTGAGGATAATTCTGACACAGAGTCTCACAGAGGATTCACGGAGGGCCACGGGGATGTTTTATAATTTTTATAATATTCATTTTCTCTGTGTATCTCCGTGTAACTATTAAGGAGTTTCTATGAAGTATGCTGATCTGACTGAAAAGATTATCAAAGCAGCGATTGAAGTTCATAGTCAATTGGGTCCCGGATTGCTGGAATCGGCCTATGAAGAATGTCTGGTTTATGAATTACAGAAAATGAGATTACGTGTTGAACGCCAGAAAGCGGTGCCATTGATCTACAAAGAAATAAAATTGGAATGTGGCTACCGGATTGATGTTCTGGTTGAAGATAAAGTGATTGTCGAATTGAAGTCGGTAGATGAGTGCTTGCCGGTTCACGAGGCACAACTATTGACCTACTTGAAATTAGCGAAAAAAGAAGTTGGTCTGTTGGTCAACTTCAATGTCAAACAGTTGAAAAATGGTCTTAAACGTTTTGTAATGTAAGAGGATTTTGACACGGAGTACCACGGAGTTTTCTTTAAGTTTTAATAACACTCAATGTAACTCCTTGTAGATAAAAAGGTTTACATAATCATAATACGCTGGAATAGCAGAGAAATGGGGCAAAAAGATTTGCAGGTTAAATATAAAAAATATTCTCAGTGCAACTCTGTGTCTCCTCGGTGGGACTCCGTGTAACTAAAAAACCATGTACGACAGAATTTACCATATCAGGTTAGAAGATTTTGAGTTGCAGGCGGAGCGCATCCTGGATAGTGGTCTGCGGACACGCCCGATTGCAATCATTTCGTCGCATCATCAGAACGGGACTATTGTTTCACTTTCTTCCGAGGCAAAGCAGGAAGGACTTTACTGCGGCCTGAAAGTGTCGGTTGCCCGGCGGATGGCGCACGGTGTGAGATTGTTGCCATACAATTCTACGCTTTATACAAAATTGCACGGTTATCTGTATCAAACGGTTTCCAATTATTCACCCATTGCTGAGCCGGCGGCATTCGGGCAGTATTATCTCGATATGAATGGGATGCGGAACATCTACAAAGACGATATCCAGGCCGGCAATCTGATCACCAAAGA
>CAZAKB010000206.1:1321-4586 GCA_964485475.1 uncultured bacterium | reverse complement strand
TGATAGAATGCAGTAATATTCTAATGACTTATTGGAATAAATAAATGGTTCGTTGCCCTGTTCAAACAGGCCGGTGGCTCGTTTTGATTCGTCGCAGGAAGTAAAAAACTGTCAGTTGAAACTAATATTATATCTGTTGGATTGTTTAAGAGATTAATTCCCCGGTTTGAATAGCCGGTAATCCCGAAGCGCTGATGAGTCCGGCGACCTGGCGTTCCAATTCGGTGGTAAACCGGGAGACCGGATCCTTTCTGTTGTGATCTTGGAGACAGGTGGCAATTGTCAGTGGCTTGCCGATATTGATCACTATTTTTTTAAAGGGATTCAGCCCTTCGGCGCCGTGAATACCGATCGGAGTGACGGGTACTAAGAGATTATGGTCAGTATATAACTCGTAAGCGATTTTTCCAAAGGTTGGATTAAACCGGGGAATATAGGGATGAAATTCGCTGGGTCTTTTATCCACAATCTGTTTCCGCGCGATGGACTTCAGAATATTGTAGGTGATTTGAAAAATGACCACCGCCCGTCCTTGCAGCAGATAATCCTTGACCTGATTGATTGATTGCCGTAGTTGGTGGGCGAATTTTCGCATATCGCCGTCATAATACTTATTGATGGGAATCATTTCATGTTCTTTCAACACCTTTGGCAGGTAATTGGAAAAGCGAACCGCCACTGGAAGCAGGATTTTGGAAAAGACTGGGCCGAGGGCCGGTTTGACATGGGTATTAAGAAGTATGTCCGGGTCGAACAAGTAATGAGCTGCCAGGAAGTAAAGCTGGCGTTGATAGGCGGTGAGGACACTGGCAATGTCGCGTCCCATTCCGGGATGATTGGCCACGATCAGGTTAGGGCCATGCTTGATTCTATTCTTCAGACCGATGTATGTCACATAGTGATCGAAGGGTATAAACAGGGGTTTTAAAATCCTTTTGGCCCGGTTGTACTTTACTCTGTTTATAAACGGAGTACTTGGGTTGTGAGGTGTCATCGTCATTATATTTCGTAATGGACACGAAAAGTTACCAGTGATTCGGCAGATTCGCAATCAGTAATTTAAAGGCACCAACCATAAATATATTAAGAAATGACGACTTTACTCATATTTCAATGCATCCACCGGGTTCGCGTTTGCGGCCTTGTAGGTCTGTTTACTGATGGTCAATATGGCTATAATTCCGGCAATGATAGTCGCTATGATAAAGCCAAGAAAACTGTAACCGATTCGATAGGCAAAATTCTGCAGCCAGTTGTTCATCATATAATACGAAGCCGGCAGGGCGATCAGCGCGGCCAGTAGGACCAGTTTAAGGATGTCTTTTGATAAGAGGGCGAAAATTCCAGGAACCGAGGCGCCCATGGCCTTGCGGATACCGATTTCTTTGGTGCGCTGTTCCGTCGTAAACGACGCCAGCCCGAACAGTCCCAGGCAGGCAATGAAAATTGCCAGTGTGGAAAAGATCGTCACGATTTGACGGATGCGGATTTCGGTTTGGTAAAGACGATTGAAATCGTCATCGAAAAAGACATATTCAAAGGCCTGGTTGCCGGCGTATTTTGTCCATGTGTTTTCGATATGCTGAATCGCTTCCTGAATATATTTCGGATCGATGCGGACCGTGGTCGTTCTTCCGGAATTGAAACGATTAAAAAATATGGCTATCGGTTCAATTTTACGATGGAGTGACTGGTAGTGAAAATCTTCAAGGACACCAATTATCTGGTGGCTCTCCATGCCTTCCGGTTCATCATCAGGCTCCACCAGAAATTTTCCAATCGGATCGGTAATACCCAATACTTTTATAGCAGATTCATTTAAAACGACTCCTGTAGAATCGATACTGCTTCCTTCGACAAAATAGCGACCTGAAACTATTTTGATTTGAAATGTCTCGGCAAATTCTTTATCGGTTACCAGCACATTCAACAATTTACTGTCTTCATTGGCGGCTTCGTTGTGTGTATAAACGCTATTGCCGATGTCGCGGCCGGGAACGGTCCGGCTGTTTGAGACATTAAGAATCGTTGGATATTCCAATAATTCCTGTTTAAAGGCTGAAAAGTTTTGAGAGATATCATCCGTTTTTTCGACGACAATCAAATTATCTTTATTAAATCCTAGGTTCCGATTTTGCATGTAATTGAGCTGGTTATAGATGATATAACTGCCCGTAAACAGGGTAATCGAGATCAGAAACTGGAAGATGACTAATACGCTCCGTAGTATTGCTTCCCTGCCGCCCTTCTGTTTTTCACCTTTCAGGACTTTGACAGGGCGGAAAGAAGCCAAATATAATGCCGGGTAAACACCCGCCAGACCGCCAACCAATATTGCGGTTAAAAGGAGCAACGGGATGATATAGATATTGTTGAAATAGTTGATTGTCAATGAAGTCTGGATCAGATTATTGAATAGCGGCAGCAGCAGCCTGACGAAAATCATTGCAAGCACTGCGGCGATAAATGTAATGACGATAGATTCAGTCAGGAACTGGCCGATTAGTTGTGAACGATTTGATCCCAATGTTTTTCGAATACCCACTTCCCGGGCGCGATTGGCTGAGCGGGCGGTCGCCAGATTCATAAAATTGATACAGGCGATTACTAAAATGAATATCGCTATAATAGAAAAAAGCGTGATATACATGGCATTGCCATTGGGCTCAAGTTCAAAATCGAGATGAGATTTCAGATGAATGTCGGTCATTGGCATTAATGTATATTCGTATGCGGCACCATTTGCAATGAACTGGTCCCAGGAAACCTTTAAAAACTGTTCAATCTGGGGGCCGACATATTTTCTGACCATCGCTGGAAATTTGGCTTCCAATTCTCTGGAATCTACGCCCTCTTTCAGCAAAACGTATGTGTGAAAATTGTTGCTGACCCACATATCTTCGTCGGCATCGCGATAAGGGTTCCGGGCAAGGAAATCAGGATGAAAGTGACTGTTTTCCGGAAAATCTTTGATGACGGCGGTGACTTTCCAATCTCTGCGATTATCGGAATTGATGATTTTCCCGATGGGGTTCTCTTCGCCAAAATACTTATGCCACATCGACTCCGTCAGGATCAGTGTATTGGATTCGGAAAGGCAGGTTTTCGAATCGCCCATGATAAACGTGATACTGAAAATATCAAAAAATGTTGTGTCCGCATAAAAATACTTTTCCTCGCTGAACACCTTGTCTTTATAACGTAAAACCGGAAATCCGTAATTGCGGATTCGGGCGGCGCTTTCCACTTCCGGGTAATCAGCCAT
>CAZAKB010000206.1:0-1221 GCA_964485475.1 uncultured bacterium | reverse complement strand
ACTTTGAAATAATTGATAATCATCGCTAACTCCCCTTAACTTTGATTGATTTTATGTAATGAAACAGATAATTTACCGATACATGCCGAAGAATATAAACCATAAAGGTCTGATGCATTCAGTGACTAAAAAGATGTCAGGGTTTTGTGATACAGTTCAGGGCTGGGATTGTAACGCTATCGTCTTTTCTTATTCTAAATTTGATAATTAAACGTTAATAATGAGGTGATTATGAGACAAATAACTAATATTTTCATAATAATGCTGTTTGTATCGGTACTCGTTGCTGATGAATTGCCTGTTGGTAAACATAAATCCGTGGTCGGAAGCTTCGGCACCACTCAGACCAGTTTCGATAACTGGACTTCCGGTGGGGAAAATACCTTTGCCTGGCAGATAAACCTAGGGGTAAAATTTATCAATAACCAGGAAAAATGGAATTGGACGCACGCTGGTAAATTCGCTTTCGGGAAAAATAAAATCGGACAGCAGGATCCACGTAAATCCCTGGATGAGATTAAAATGGAAAGCGTTTATACCTACAAACTGGGTACACTGATCAATCCGTTTGCTGCGATAAAAGGGGAAACTCAGTTTGCCTATGGTTATAAATACACTGATACATCCGCTGTAAAGATTTCAAACTTTATGGATCCGGGCTACTTCACAGAGAGTATTGGCTTGGGATATACTCCATCCGAAAAACTGACAACTCGGTTGGGCTTTGCAATGAAACAGACTGTCACCAGGGATTTTCCGGTCCCCTATTCCGATGATCCAGAGACACCGGAAAAGGAGACATTTAGGTCCGAAGCCGGCCTGGAATCGGTGACGGACTTTTCCCAAACATTCAAGGAAAACCTGCTATTTACGTCCAATCTGGTCCTGTTTTCCAATCTGAAAGCGGTAAATCAGGTGGATATCCAATGGGATAACGTGCTGACGGCCAGCATCGTAAAATATGTCAATGTGACATTCAATTTCAAACTTGTCTACGATCGCAATCTGTCAGTTAAACGTCAGATTAAACAGGCGTTATCACTGGGCCTGACCTATACATTTATTTAATTTTGGATAAATGAAAATCACCATTACTGATCGAAGCGAATTTATTGATCGGGGGCTTGTTCAGGATTTGCTGATTTTAGGATATTAATTCTGAACAATAATCACAATTTATAACAGAAGTTGTTGAGGTTTTTGTTATTTGTTAGTAGTTTT
>CAZAKB010000205.1:0-4645 GCA_964485475.1 uncultured bacterium | reverse complement strand
TGACTACTTCCTGTCCCAATACATTATATATTGACAATCTGATCTGTGCGGATTCAGGTATCTCAAATTGAATAGTCGTTTGAGAATTGAACGGATTGGGATAATTTCGGAATAATTTATACGCTAATGGAACTCCATCGGGTTTTTGATCAATACCCGTAAGCCTCTGTACGATAAGGTCAAATATGGATTCCGATTGTCGATTTCCCCGGTCATCGGCGGCCACAACCCACCAGTAAATTTCCTGTGGATTCTGCACTGGAATTCCCTGCGACTCAATTGCCTGCCGTAAATCACTACTATTCAGAAACAGGGTTGTATCAGTCCCGTTTCCTTCGGATACAAAGGATTCCGTTAATTCGCCATAGTTCCTCACCCCGATATACACTTTATAATTAATCACCGGATCTGTCGGAAAAGTACTCCGATTCCAGGCAAATTCAATATTAGAAACTGACGCATCGATGATACTTCCGGATACCGGCAATAGCAAGTCAAAGGAACTCAACAGGGTGCTGTCAACCTTAATAATAGCACCGAGACCTGACCCAACCAGGCTTTCGGCGTTTTCATCGGAAACAATCAGATTTTCTAATAAAACCGGATACGATCCTGCCTGCACCGCAGAATTTGTTTGGACGGTAATAATCAACGTATAATCAGTACTATCCGGAAGCAGTTCCCCGGTAGTAGCTGAGACCAGTAATCGAAGTACACCATTGTCCAGTTCGGCACAATGAACATCCCAATCTTCTCCGAATGGGTTATTGCACAATATTCCCGCAAAAATATCGGCCGAATCGACAATATCAAATTGAAACCCGGCTATCGATGTTAATGTGGATATTAGAATCGTCATTTGTTTTGACCGGTCGTAATATCCGATAGTGTCGTCCAGCATATCAAAAACAACGTCACTGCCGGTTATGGTTAAATATTCCGTGTTTGTATACGATGAAATAACATTCCCGTCCCGGTCACAAAGGATTTGATGCTCAGGTATCAGCGGATAAATTCCCGGGTCGGCATCCTTGCTTATATGAATTACTAATCGCGCAATCTCTTGGTCAGTTCCGGAAATTCCCAGTAACTCGTCATCGAATCCAATTATTTTATGAAGTCCGTTATATAATTGATTTGAAGTTACTGTCCAGGAATCGACCGACGATGTCTGTTCATTAAATTGAATTTGAATTAATTCAAACGGCTCAGCCAGGCGTGGCGTATTGAATTGAAATCCACAAATCGTTTCGGTACTGCTTAACACTACCGGGATTGATACCGTGTCACCGGGGTTAACACTTGTTTCGACAAATGATAAATGCGTTTCAGCCATAGCATTCCCCACAAAAATGGAAAAAATAAGAAAAACTACTATTCGCACACCGAACTTAGACATTCGCACCATGACATTTCTTATACTTCTTGCCACTACCGCAGGGGCATGGATCATTGCGCCCGATTTTATCATTAACCTGTACTGGTGCCTGTTTTCTGGGCCGGTCGCCAGACTGCATTGCCTGAACCTCCCGCTGCTGATCACTGGCCCCGGCCGCTAATCCCAAGCCTGTCGAATCCTGATGCTCCATCCGAAATCGCTGGGGCCGTCTGAGCTGTTGAGGTTCCTGCTGCGGTCCTCCGAACTGGGCCCGAAAGCACATCCTTAATGTCTGTTTATTTATTTCATTAATAATTTCCACGAATGCCTTGTAGGCCTCACCTTTATATTCCAGTAAGGGATCCTTTTGCCCATAAGCACGCCAGTTGATTCCTTCTTTCAATTGGTCCATGGAGTAGAGATGGTCACGCCATTTTTCATCAATTGTCCGCAAGGTCACGAATTTTTCCAGATAGCGCAACTGCTCTGTGCCCATGAATTGTTCTTTACGCTCGTAATAATTTCGGGCCCGATTGATAATTTCCTGGGCAACATTTGTTTCGTGCGCGTTGGACAATTCATGCAAGGTAATATCAATTCCAAGGGTGGTTTGCAGATCTGCCCGCAAACTGTCCCAATCCCATTCTTCTGGAAGCGTTTTGGGATCCGTATAGGCATTAACTTCATCATTCACCCATTCGTCCAAAATATCAAATACTTCAACTTTAATATTTTCTTCTTTCAAAGCATAATTGCGGCGGTCGTAGATAATTTCACGCTGCTGGTTCATGACATCGTCATATTCAAGCAGATGTTTACGAATACTGAAATTGCGCCCTTCCACTTTTTTCTGGGCCCGTTCGATCGAGCGCGTCACCATCGAATGCGTGATGACCTGTCCCTCTTCGATTCCCATCCGGTCCATGATCGACGCAATTCTTTCTGAATTAAACAGCCGCATCAGATCATCTTCCAGTGACAGAAAAAATCGCGAGGCTCCCGGATCACCCTGACGACCGCTTCGCCCACGCAACTGCAGATCGATTCGGCGGGATTCATGCCGTTCGGTTCCGATAATATATAGACCACCGGCATTCTTTACGCCTTCACCAAGTTTGATATCTGTTCCACGACCAGCCATATTCGTGGCAATGGTGACCGCTGATTTCTCACCGGCCCTGGACACAATTGCCGCTTCGTGCTGATGCTGTTTGGCGTTCAGGACATTGTGCGGTAAACCACGCCGTTTTAACATCCGGCTGATGGTTTCCGATACCTCGACACTGATCGTACCCACCAGTACCGGCTGACCGCGATGATAGGCTTCCTCGATTTCATCAAGAATCGCGTTGTATTTTTCCCGGCGGGTTTTATAAACCTGGTCTTCATGATCGTCACGAACACAAGGCATATTGGTCGGAATCGCCACCACACCCAGTTTGTAAATATCAACAAATTCAGAGGCTTCCGTTAATGCCGTACCCGTCATACCGGCCAGTTTATCGTACATACGGAAGTAATTCTGAATCGTAATGGTCGCAAAAGTCTGGGTTTCGGCTTCGACCTTGACCTTCTCCTTGGCTTCAATAGCCTGGTGCAAACCGTCGCTGTAGCGCCGCCCCGGAAGAATTCGACCGGTAAATTCATCGACAATCAGGACTTTACCATCCTGAACAACATATTCCACATCTTTTTCATATAATGCGTAGGAGCGAAGCAACTGTGATATATTGTGAAACCTGTCCGAAATCTCAGAATGCTTTTGGTCGAGTTCCATCTTTTGTTTCTCTTTTTCGGAATCGCTGAGACTGGTGTCCTCATCAATTTCTACAAATTCTTCCGCCAGATCGGGTACAACCAGTTCACCAACTTTAATTCCCAGTAATGATGCCAGTTTTTCTTCACCATTTGGGGTCAGTGTAATGTTATGCTGCTTTTCCTCGACATAATAGAATATATCTTCGAAAAATTCATCCTGGCTCATGGATTGCCCGGTCTTGGAATTTGTAAGCAGCAGAAATTCCCGTTCACCCTGCTGCATCAGGCGCTGATAAGCGACATCCTCAAGTAATTTACGCAAGCGGCGGTTCTTGGGCATTCCCTGGGAAGCAACATATAGCTTTTTGGCAAGTTCTTCGGGTTTTTTCACATCATCAAGACTGTCCGGCAATTCCGAAAGAATTCGGGTGACATTTTCCCGCTGATAGCGAACCAGGCTTGCAATCGCCGGATTCAGTTTATCATATTTCTCATGTCGGGAGCTGGAAACCGGTCCTGAAATAATCAACGGTGTACGGGCTTCATCGATCAGGATATTATCGACTTCATCGACAATACAATAATAATATTCATGTTGAACCTGATCTTCGGCGACGATGGCCATATTATCCCGCAGGTAATCAAATCCAAACTCATTGTTGGTTCCGTAAGTGATGTCGCGACTATACATCTCTTTGCGTTCATCGCTATTCATACTGTTTAGAATACAACCGACGGTCAATCCAAGTTCGGTATAAATCCGCCCCATCCACTCACTATCACGTTCGGCCAGGTAATCGTTTACCGTGACCAGATGAACACCGCGCCCTGTCAGAGCATTGAGATAAACAGGCAGAGTGGCTACCAAGGTTTTTCCTTCACCGGTCTTCATCTCGGAAATCTTGCCCTGGTGCAAGACAATCCCGCCGATCAATTGCACATCATAGGGAATCATTTCCCAGCGAATTTTCTGACCGACAACATTCCATTCCTGGCCGGCAAGCCGCCGGCAAACATCTTTTACCATCGCAAACGCTTCCGGCAAAATTTCATCAAGAACTTCCTGCTCGGCTTTAATTATCCGCTTACGTCGCTCATCGCGCCCAAGAGGTGAATTCTCGATATCTTCCTCAACAGCTTTTCGGACGTCTGCAATTTGCCGCTTAAACTCCACGGTTCGCTCGCATAATTGTTCAATGGATTTCGTATTTAATGTGGAATATATGTCGTTTATCTCATCGACAAGTGGCAGGATTTTTTTTATTTCCCGGTCCGATGAGGTTCCAAATACCGATGTTAAGAATGATCCGATGCCCATTTTACCCCAGTTTATTTATTCTGTGTAATTGCTGTTATATCCTTAAAATACCAGACCGTCCGATAGTTTTACTGGTATCTATTTCTACTATAAGACGGTAAACGTGTTATTCTTTTTTTCCGGCCTGATCATTAATCATATGCAAAACCGCGTCCAGAATGCCATTGACAAAAGCACTGCTGTCATCCGTT
>CAZAKB010000204.1:0-4689 GCA_964485475.1 uncultured bacterium | reverse complement strand
TGATGAATTTATTCCGGAATCTGGTCGGCATTATTCTCTGGAAATCCGGTCCGAAACCCTGCCGTCCCTGACAGCAGTGACCACAGTCCCGGTCCGACCGGAGCTGATTTCGAATACGCTGACCATTACAAAAAACCAGGCGGCGTTTCAGTTACAGGCGGCTGCGGGAGTGTATCAGTACAATTGCTATCTCTTTTTCGGAGAAGACTATCTTGAAAAACAGGTCTCGAACAGTGGCGCCGGAATCAAAACAATTACCATTGATATTTCCAATAAAAACAGCTCTCCGACCGGGCTGGTGATTATCGGTTATGACATGAACCTGACGGCGTATCTGAATTCATCGCCCTCCTTTGTTCCACAGACATTCCATGAAATGGTCAACACCGTGGAGAACGGCTACGGCTGTTTCGGGTCGCTGGCGGTGACTATTATTGAATTGTAAAGCAGCCACAGATTTACACAGATAAACGCAGATTGATTATATTTAAACCGCAGAGGACGCGGAGGGCGCAGAGAACTGACGAACCTCCCGGAGGTTTCTAACCCCCGGGAGGATGAAAGCGAGAGATTGAAGCGAAGCTACCAGCGATTCATCACCTTTTCGGCGAAGCCGAGGAAATCTTTCAGGATAATTTCTGTTCCGTCATCAAGAATGGCTTTTCCGCTAAAGCGGCCGAAGACCTGGTGCTGATTGGATTGAATAAATAACAGGTTGGTATTGGAACTGCGGTCGATGATGGGTCGGAAATCCATCTCGAAGCGGTCGTCGTTACTGCTGAATGTCCAAGGCTTCAGGTAACTGTCGGCGGGAATATGGAATTCCACCCGGTCGAGTTTGTGGACTTTGCCGTTGAGGAAAATCAGGTTTTCTGTGGCCTGTGACGTATCGCCAAAACCGTAACCGATGTTGAACCCGAAGCGATTTCCATTGATTTTTCCTGATGCGGAACCCCAGTACCAGGTGTTGTTGTAGGTCCAGACGCCACGTCCCCAGTCGAGCACGCCGAAGGACGTTTCCGGTGTAAATTCAATCTTCCGGTCACCAAGTGTAAATTCCCCGGAGGCGGGCATGCAGTTGACTTTCTGATTGTAGTAAAAAGCGTGTTTGTTTTTGGGAAAGGGGGTGGCGATGACCATGGTGTCATCAGAATCGGGCTGATGCAATTTGATATTACCGGTAAGCGTGTCGCCGTTTTTAAAATTATTAAAGTTAACGTTGATCATGCGGGATTCTTCCCGGCGCAGGAATTGCATGGAAACCTTTTTATTCTCAAAAATAACGTCGCCTGTTTTCGATGTGGGCGGCATCTTGAATTTGCCCAGGGGAAAAGGAGTGATCAGGTCGCCGGATATCTCTTCGGGTTTGTCAAAGTCAAAGACCGTAGCAGCAATAAAACCCATATAACCGTTGTCGGCAATGGTAAATGAAACACCGCCCCTATCATTAAGGATACAATAATAATCCCATTCTTTGATCCTGAATTTCGGTGCTTTAATGTCGTTGCGATTATACTCAAGTAGTAAATCCCTGGCCCAGCCGGGATTATTCAGAGAGCCTTTGGAATTCAGCAAATGTGACGGTGTGATAATTTCATGTTGCATAATTCTTCTTTCAATTAAATGATGCCACTCAGTGGTTTAACGGTTTAATATTATTCAGAAAGGAACCAATGTCAATGACTTTGCACCGGAATATTTAGAATTACTATTAATGCAAATAAGCGAGAAATTGTTTAAGTTCCAAATGTAAAAAAAATAATAACAAAGAGAGGGTTGCTATGGAAAAGAGCATGAAATTTAAAGTTATTTTTAGTGTGGTTATTGCTGCTTTGGTTGTCATTTTTATTATCCAGAATGTCGCGGTCGTTGATATTAAATTTTTATTCTGGAAACTGTCTATGTCACGCTCATTGATGATGTTTTTTCTCATCATCGTTGGGATGATCATCGGATGGTTTTTAAAAGGGGCATCTGTTTGTCGGAAAAAAGGGGACCAGGAATAATCACTATAGGGTTTTGATATGGGAAAAAACCTTCTAAAACCAGCAGTTCTTGGTGGTCTGCTGGTGTTGATCTTCAGCCTTTGTTCATTGGCCGGACTTGATGGTTCGCATATATGGGTTACACTTGTATTTTCCGGTTCAATTCTGGGAACACTGCTGTTCTGGAATCTGCGTCTCAGTTTTATGTTTATTGGTAGTGCCCTATTGTTTCTCGGGGGTAATGTTGATTTAGAGCATTTTATCCAGTATGCCTCCTTTGATGTAATCCTGTTTCTGATCGGGATGATGATCGTTATCGCCATGGTTAAAAACTCCGGCGTCTTTCATTTTGCCTTGCAATATCTCATGCGCTTACCGGGAATGAATGGTCGGTTTTTGTTTATTATCATTCTCTGTACCGGAGCCCTCCTGTCGGCGTTGATGGGTGAGATCGCATCAACTTTGATTTTAATTGCGATTATTATTGAAATAACCGATCAACTCGAAATGAACCCTGTTCCGTTGGTAATTGCTACCGTAATTACGACTAATATCGGATCGGCGGCAACGCTTCTGGGTAATCCCGTTGGTGTTCTGATAGCACTCCGGGCGAACCTTTCCTTTGTGGATTTTCTGACGCATGCCCTGCCGGTGACACTCATTGTTTTAGTTGTGACGGTCATTGTACTGTTGATTTGGTATCGCAAATACGTTCACGATATGTCTGAGAAATTATCGAAACAGCGTTCTTTTCTGAAATCAATTCCGATGATTGAAATCAATCGGGATTCAATCGTCAGTCTGATTGTTTTCGGACTGACAATTTCAGCAATTTCGATCCATACATTGTTGGAAAAATGGCTGCATGTCACCGATAATAACTTGTTGATCATGATCCCGATTTGTGCCGCCGGGGTGGTGATCGCATTTCGCCGGGACAAGGTTCATCAATATATTGAAAATGAAGTCGAGTGGACATCGCTGCTGTTTTTTATATTTCTCTTTGCCGAAACCGGTGTGTTGCAAGCGTCCGGGTTAGCTGACCGGGTTGGCCAGGGAATCATCAATCTCGCCGGCGGGTCATCGCATTACCTGCAGGGAATAACGCTGATTGTGACCGGGTTACTGTCCAGCATACTGGATAATACAGTGGTTGTCGCGACATTTATTCCGCTGGTAAAAGGTATGAGCAGCGCCGCGATCCAAACCGGTCCGCTGTGGTGGTGCATCCTGTTTGGCGCCTGCATCGGTGGAAATATTACCACGATCGGCTCGGCGGCAAATATTGTAGCAATCGGGCTGCTGGAAAAAGAGAAACAAATTACCATTTCGTTCATGAAGTGGTTGTGGATTGGCTTACTGACCGGGATCATCGGATTTGTGGTCAGTTATGGAGCAGTATTACTTTTACCGGTATTTCGATTATAATTGATAACTACGGATTTTTCAGATAACCAGCGCCGGACATTCCGGTATTTTTAGGATTATATTTAACCATGCGAAAAATTATTAACCATTCTTTCGTTTTTTTCGGGCTGATTGTTGTTTTTCTACTGCTCTCTGTGAACAAGTGTTCATTCATACTGTCCAGGAATGAATCGTCACCGGGCCGGCCTGTGCTGGAAATTGTCGATACATTCAAACCGGAACAGCCGGAAAATATCTACCGCGATTTCGGGAGCTTTTACTTTAATGATGACGGCAGTTTTATCTTCGCGGATCATATTAGCAAGCAGGTTTCAATCTATAATCCGGCAGGACATGTCCGCCATTATTTTGGGAAAAAGGGTGCATACCCCGGTTGTTTTAATGCCATTACCGATATCGATAAACTCCCTAATGGGCATATTATGGTGGTGGATGCCATTAATCAGACGATATCGGAATTTGATTCAAAGGGGAATTTCATCGGATACATCGTTGAATTTGAAATGAACCAGTTTCACCCGAAACGTAACCGAATTGTCTATGAATCCAAAGAAGCGGCGGATAGTGTTGCATATATGGTCCAGGAAACCAATAAAACCTTTTTCCTGTCCCCCTATTGCGATGCTCAAATTGTCGATGGCCGGTATATTTTTTTGGCCGGACACGAACAGGGACCCTATTATCGAAACGACCTGAAGCATCTTAATTTGATAGTTAAGTTCTACTGGCCGGAATTCACGGAATTGTTTCGGGGTGGTCGGTATTCAAAAGTATATCGCCGTTCGATTCGCCCGTTACAGTCCTATGATTTTGCCTGTGTCGATGACCAGGTTTACTTGATCGAAGCCAATGTTCCCTATATTACCCGCCTGAATGAGTTCCTTGAGTTCCAGGAAATTATCTATCACGAGAGAACGTCCTTTCACCCGATTCCGGAGGATTTTAAAGAAGATATTTTCTTGGAGGACAATCTAAAACCGTTGTTCGATTATATTCACGGGTGTTCGGTAATGCATCGGATCTTTCAGCATGGACCTTATGTGATCACTTACTTCAAGACTATTGGCAATTTTGAAAACTTCCTCAAGGATACGTATCGGCACCACTATTATAATTTTCAGAATTATACGGAGGGAATAGACCTGGCGGAATTTTCCGGCGGTGATGATCACGATTATCTCCAGATCCTGTCCAAAGATCTGAAACAGTATCGCGGTGACCTGGAACTGAATAATCGCTTTCTGGGATTTAACGAGAAATATATCTTCCTGGCCGG
>CAZAKB010000203.1:0-4696 GCA_964485475.1 uncultured bacterium | reverse complement strand
TTAATTTAATTAAGATATTTAAAGACGGTCCGGCGGTATCCTTAAAAGGATCGCCCACGGTGTCGCCGGTGACGGCGGCCTTGTGAGCCTCACTGCCCTTGCCGCCCAGATTGCCTTCTTCAATATATTTTTTAGCGTTGTCCCAGGCGCCGCCGGAATTTGCCATAAAGATTGCCATCAAGACGCCGGTCACCGTCACGCCGGCCAGTAAACCACCAAGCATTTCCTTGTTAATAAATCCCAGAACCGGTGGAATAATAACGGCTAATGTACCTGGAAGTATCATTTTTTTAATCGCAGCAGATGTTGAAATATCGACGCATTTGGAATAATCCGCGCTGGCTAGTCCCTCCATTAGTCCTTTAATTTCCCGGAATTGGCGACGAACTTCTTTAATCATTTCATAGGCAGCTTCGCCAACGGCACGCATTGCCATACTGCTGAATAGGAACGGCAACATTCCGCCAATCAGAAGACCGGCAATAACAAAAGGATTGGTTAGGTTGATGGATGGAATATCGGCTGATATTTGAAAAGCAGCGAACAGGGCCAGGGCCGTCAACGCCGCCGAGCCAATTGCAAAACCTTTTCCAACGGCGGCAGTTGTATTTCCAACGGCATCCAGTTTGTCCGTGCGTTTGCGGACATCCCGGCCAAGCATGGACATTTCGGCAATACCACCGGCATTATCAGCGACGGGACCGTAGGCATCAATCGCTAACTGGATGCCGGTTGTTGACAGCATGCCAAGTGCGGCAATTGCAATGCCATAAAGACCGGCGACGCTGTAGGCAATCATGATTGCTCCGGAGATGAAAAGCGTGGGCAGCATTGTTGACAGCATACCCAGGCTCAAACCGGCGATGATATTTGTAGCGTGGCCGGTAAGCGATTGCTTGGCGATCCACTGGGTTGGTTTTTTGGATTCCGATGTATAGTGTTCAGTGATTATTCCAATCGCAAATCCGGCAATGAGCCCCGTCAATGTTGCCAGCCAAATATCAAATGCATCCAGGGTCAAACTACCCACAGAAACGGTTCCGGGTAAAAACAGTTTTGTTACTGGATATATCAGAAGGAGCATCAGGCCGTCCGCAACAAGGGTTCCCCGGTTCAATGCTTTCTGAGGATTGCCGCCTTCGCTGGTCTTTACCATGAACGTTCCGGCCAGAGAGCAGAGAATCCCCAAACCGGCAAGCGCCAACGGAAGAATAACCAGATTAAGTCCGAACAAGGTTCCGAGAACCATAGTACCAATAATTGATCCCACATAACTTTCAAAAAGATCGGCGCCCATACCGGCAACATCACCAACATTATCACCGACGTTATCGGCGATAGTCGCGGGATTACGGGGATCATCTTCGGGAATACCGGCTTCGACTTTTCCAACCAGATCGGCGCCGACATCAGCAGCTTTTGTATAAATTCCACCACCCACACGAGCGAACAGTGCGACGGAGCTGGCCCCAAAACTGAATCCGCTGAGTATCGGTAAAACTACATTGTTTAAACTGCTAATAGAACTGCCATATATCTTTACTAAAAATGCGAAAAGTGCAGCCAAGCCGATCAATCCCAGACCGACAACACTCATTCCCATCACGGAACCACTGGAAAATGCAACTTTCAAGGCTTCATTCAAGCTGGTTCTGGCGGCTTGGGTAGTTCGGACATTCGCCAATGTGGCAATCCGCATACCGACATAGCCGGCCAAACCGGAACAGATCGCACCGATAAGGAAAGACAACGCAACAAACCGATTCGCGCCACTGTTGGCAGTGAATAAAAGCACGGATACGGCTAGTAAGAATATCAGAAGAACTTTGTACTCCCGATATAAAAACGCCATCGCGCCATCACGAATATGCCTGGCAATTGTCTTCATGGTATCATTGCCGGCGTCCTGTTTTGAAACCCATAGGGATTTAAAAAAGGCAAAAATCAGCGCAATTATCCCGGTGAAAATTGTCAGATATACCCAGTTAATTGATACTTCCGGCATGCTCAGGCATCTCCTGTTTTTGTTTCGCGAAGATCAATGGTGTTATACCTATTCATGATACTATCTAAATCGGATGAAAAATATTCCAGAACAATTTTGGCGCTTAAGTCCAGGACTTTGTCAACAATGTTTCGCTCGGATTTGGTGAAGTCTTCCAGTACAAAGTCTTCAGCTGGAACACCATCGCCCTGCGGGCCAATCCCCAGCCGGAGGCGGGGAAAATTCTGTGTCTGGAGATAATCCGAAATGGATTTAATCCCGTTATGACCACCTGCGGAACCGCTCTTGCGCAGGCGAATTCGACCCAGAGGCAAATCAATATCATCGTAAACGACCAGCATTTTTTCCGGGGACAAGGTATAATTGTCAAGTAATTGGCGAGCAGCCACACCACTTTTATTCATATATGTAAGTGGTTTCGAATAACAAACGCCAACACTGCCGCCATTTAGCGGTACCGAGTCTTCACAGCAGAGAAAGGACTTTCCTCTTGAACGAAAGCGTCTCTGTTTTTCTCCAGTGATATGATCAACTACCATAAAACCAAAGTTATGTCGGTTATTTGCATATGCTGTTCCGGGGTTGCCAAGTCCCATAATTGCCTTTGTAATATTACCAGATGATTGCCGTTTTATTTTTGAAAAGAAACTGGTCATCAATTATCATTCTGGACTGTTAGTTTTTACCATCTGCATTTTCCTCGGCCTCTTCTTCGACTTCGACTTCTTCACCCTCATCTTCATCTTCATCAAGTTTCAAACCGGTCGCTTTTACAACGGAAACGATGGAACTTTTTGACGGTGTCAATATTTCAAAGTTCTCTGCCTTCAGATCGGACACTAAAATTGCATCACCGATATTCAGTTCACTGACATCGACGGTGAAATTATCAGGTATGTTTGTCGCTTTACACTTTACTTCAATTTCCCACAGATGCTGAGCCAGCACGCCGCCAAAATCACGGACACCAATGGCAGAACCTTCAACAATGATCGATACGTTGACAGTGATATCTTCTTTAAGCGTAATACCCATAAAGTCGGCATGGATGATTTCATCGGATACCGGATCGTGCTGGAGATCTTTAATAATACCGATATGTTTCTTATCACCCATATGCAATTCAATAATATGTGCATTGGAATGAATTATACTCCGTAATTCTATTAAATCGACGGATAATGGGGTGGGATTTTCCCGGTGAAAATAAAAAACAGCTGGAATTTTTCCCTCTTTTCGCAGTTGCTTGTTTACGCTTTTATGAATGTTCGTGCGTAATTCTGTGTTCAACTTATAGTTGGCCATTCGAATCTCCTTTATAGTTTAAAAATCAAAAAGTGAACTGATAGATTCTTCGTTATGTATTCGTTTAATTGCCTCGGCGAACATTGGTGAGGCGGAGACAATTTCGAGTTTTGGAAACATTCGTTCTTCCGGAATCGAAAGACTGTTGGTGACAATTATTTTGTCCACGGAGGATTCGGTTAGTCGACGAATACAGTCTCCTGAGAATAAACCATGAGTAGCCGCGACAGTAATTGTCTTGGCGCCGTTGTTTTTTAATAGTTCGGCTGCCTGTACGATTGTACCGCCCGTATCAATCATATCATCTATTAACAGGACGTGCTCCAGATGGCTTTCGCCGATGACGTTCATGACTTCGGCCTTGTTGGGTTGCGGTCGGCGTTTATCAATAATAGTCAGGGGCAGGCCGAGAATCTGAGCGTAGGAGCGGGCAAATTTGATTCCGCCAACATCAGGGACAACGATCGTGTATTGCTTGCCGGCAATTAATTTTTTCAGAGGTTCGATGAAAATTGTCTTTGCATATAGATGGTCGAATGGAATGTTTACAAATCCCTGAATCTGTGATGAATGAAGATCCATTGCGACGATCCGATCTGCACCGGCATTGACAATTTCATCCATAATCAGGCGGGAGGATATTGGTACCCGGGGCTGGTCTTTACGGTCCTGACGGGCATATCCGTAGTAGGGAACAACAGCAGTTATCCGCTTGGCAGAAGCGCGGCGGGCAGCGTCCAGAATCAACAATAGCTCCAGTATATTTTCGGCAGGAGGATTGGTGGGCTGGACGATAAATACATCGGCACCACGGATATTTTCTTCAAAACGTAACCAAATTTCACCGTCGCTGAAATTACTGATGGATATTTTGCCTGGGGTCAGACCCAAGATTTCGTTAATTTCCCGGGTCAGATTGGGATTTCCCCGTCCTGAAAATACTCGTGCGTTTATGTCCATAACTCCTTCTCAAAATATATACTTGCTCGGGGACTTGGATTCGAACCAAGATTGACGGCTCCAAAGGCCGCAGTCCTGCCATTGGACGATCCCCGAATTTATTGCGCTGTTTTTCTATTGAATGATGGGAAGAGATAAGAAGCTTGTATTGTCTATGAACAATTGCCGGGCAATTTCTGCCTCGTGCCTGTTTATAAATGTTCCAAACACAGTCGAACCGCTTCCCGACAAACCGGCATAAATGGCTCCCGTTTGCTGAAGACGGGATTTAATAGCGCCGATTTCTGGATATGCTGGAAAAACAACAGATTCAAATTGATTTTCAAACAACTCCCAGTGAATCCTGCCGGATTCAAATAGGTCCCGGAATTTATACCCAGTTTTTCGCTTTGTCAAGTTGAATTGTTGATAAGCCCAGGGAGTTGA
>CAZAKB010000202.1:0-4697 GCA_964485475.1 uncultured bacterium | reverse complement strand
CTATCCGGCAGGGAGGTACACACTGGCTGGATGTCTGCACCGGCACCGGTGAAACAGTCAATTATCTTGCCAGAAATTCCAGCAGCAGTATCAATATCTATGCGGCTGATTTTTCGTTGCCGATGCTGACGGAAGCCCGCAAAAAACCCTGCGGCGATCGTATCCAGTTCGCGCTTTCTGACATCAATCTACTGCCCTTTCCTGATAACACATTTGATCTGATAACCATTTCATTCGCCACTCGCAATATCAATACCAGCCGAAAATCCCTGGAAAACGCTTTCCGGGAATTTCACCGAGTACTGAAACCTGGCGGTAAATTTATAAACCTGGAAACCAGCCAGCCCAAAAACCCTGTCATCCGGTGGCTTTTTCACCTTTTCATTAAAATATTTGTCAAACCGGTCGGCAGCCTCATTTCCGGCTCAAAGAGCGGATATACTTACCTATCACAGACAATTCCGCGCTTTTATCATGCCGAAGAGTTGGCAACCATCCTGGAATCCGCCGGTTTCAAAACCGTCACCTTTCAACGGCTTCTGCTTGGTGCAGCCGCAATCCATCAGGCATTCAAATAGAAAGCGAGCCTCAATTCAGTTGATTCTGACTACTGACAATGAGTGATCCGGAATTCATAAAACAACTGCAGACCGGAAATCCGGCTGCCTTCCGCCGGCTTGTGGAGGAAAACCAGGACCGGATTGTCAACACCTGCCATGGCTTTTTACAGAACAGACAGGATGCTGAAGACATTGCGCAGAATGTTTTCATCGAAGCATACCGGTCAATTCACCGGTTTCGCGGCGATTCCAAAATATCCACGTGGTTGTACCGGATCGCAGTAAATAAATCCCTGAATCATATCAAGGTCCAGAAACGCCGCCGGATTTTCCATAGTCTGGAGACAATCATACTGGACAACCGGGAAAAAGAGATACCAGACGTCAGCGACACGACGGAATTGGAACTGGAAAAGAGCGAACGGATCGCTGTGTTGCATAAAGCGATACAAAGCCTGTCTAACAACCAGAAAATTGCCATTACTTTAAATAAATTCGAGGAACTCAGCTACCAGGAAGTGGCAAATATTATGGGGACCAGTCTGTCGGCTGTCACGGCGCTGATCAATCGCGGAAAAGTGAATCTCCAGAAAAAAATCAGTAATTTTTACAAAAAAAAGTGAAAAAATACCGAAAGTAAATTAATTTTGAATTGTCAAAGAGTCGCACAGTCAGGAAAAACAATGAAGAATAAAAACCCCAATATTGACCTAGAAATTAAACAGACCATGAATCTGCTTGACAATCTTCCCAAAGTTCATGCTCGTTACGGATTTTATGATCGTCTGCACTACCGAATGGAAAAAGAAAACACAGTGGTTTCAACCGTTCCGGCAACACCATTGTTGAAGATCATCCGTCACGCAATAACTCCGGCAATTGTATCGGCTGGAATAATTATCGGCGTTTTTATTGGCCTTGGAGTACAACCGACTACAGATAACGCTAGTCTTGAAACTGTGATCGAAACTTATGGAATATCTGTTCCAGGCGTTCAAAATTATTTTAATATAGAAACGAATTAATCATGAATTATTTTACTAAGAAACAGCTGGCAACATTTGCTATAGTATTGCTCGTGATTATCAATGTCTCCTCAATCACAACAATCCTGATCCGGCGGCACCGACCGGCAGAACATCATTTGCCTCGCAAAATGGCCGATAACGTAAAAGCAACCACCATCTTTTTGAAAAAGGAGCTTCAGTTCAGTGACGCGCAGATCGACGAATTCATTCAGTTTCAAAACAAATTTTTGGACGAAAGTCAGAGAATGCGTCATGAAATAGGTGATCTAAAAAGAGATATTTATTTAACACTTTTTGAAAATGTCACAGACACATCCAATAATTCTCGCCGGTTTGCTGAAATAGGCAAAAAAAATGTGGAGATGGAGGTGCTTCTCTACGAATACTTTATCCAGGTAAAAAATCTTTGCACACCTGGGCAGCAGGAAGTATTCGATGTTCTCCTGGGTAAAATCCTTGCCCAGCTCGATCCTGCTCACCAACCACCACAAGATAAACATTCGCGACCTCCCCATATTGAAGACGGAAGACCGCCGCATCCCGACGCTCCACCGCCACCGTCCCCACCTCATCCAGGTGATCGAAGGCCGCCGCCTAATTAATCAACTCAGCGAATACAAACCAGACCGCAGCTGCTTACCGATTAAAGAGCTGCGGTTTTTATTTCACTTTACCCGCATTCCTCAATCGTCCCGTACACCGGGTTAAATTCCAAATCTGGCCGGAACGGCCGCCCCTTATTTTTTTTATATTTGAAAAACCACAAGGATTTATACGATCGGTTGTCAAAACAACATGACAATTGAAAAATGATGATAAAAAGGAGTAAATAATGAAACTGAATCTTTCGAACAAGCATATCTGTTTTGCAGTGATTGCAATCCTCACGACCGGTTTGGCTGCCCAGAATATACACCAACCGCCACAGCCCCCGATGGTGCCTGATTCTACTCAGATTATACAAATGGTCAATGAAATAGCTTCTGCACTTTCACTGTCTGCGACGCAGAAAGTTCAGATATCGGATCTGTACTTCGCTCACTTTGAAGACATAAAAACAATGACGAGCCAAGCAGAAAAAGATCACGAGAACCATCACAAAATCATGGATTTAAAACGAACAGAATTTGAAAACCAAGTGAAAGCTGTTTTGACAAATAAGCAAAAGGCAAAATTTGATAAAATACAGCAACAACATCCGTCCAGGCCGGAAGATAACCGACATTCGAAACCTCAAAATGATAAAAGGAGATAAGGATTATGAAAATGAATCATGTAGCGACAATTATTATCACACTTTTCGTCACACTAAATCTTTGGGGTCAGGATTTTTACGATATCAATTCGATCAACACTATCGAGATTACCTTTGAACAATCAAACTGGGATTATTTATTGGATAGTCTCTATGCAGATGGGAATGAAGATCGTCTTACCGGAACAGCCATTGTTAATGGCATTCAGTACAATGAGGTGGGTGTTCGTTATAAAGGCAACAGCAGTTACAATGCCAATCAGGTCAAAAATCCATTGAATATCAAACTGGATTATATCATCGACGATCAGGAACATGAAGGATATGGGACCTTAAAACTGGCAAATGTCAGCAAAGACCCCAGTTTCATTCGGGAAGCGTTAAGCTATGAAATTGCCCGGGAGTATATGCCCGCATGTTTGGCAAATTTCAGCAAAGTGTATATCAATGGAAGTTATCTCGGTCTTTATACAAGTGTACAGGATGTTGATAAACACTTTTTAAGGACCCACTACTACAACGGGGATAATCCAAGTTTCAAGGGGGAATTAGCCAGTGGAGAAACGCCGACGGTTGTTAAAACCTGGGGCTATTTTGGTTCTGATTCCACCAACTATTATTACTACTATGAGTTAGACTCCGATTATGGCTGGTCAGAATTAATCAATTTTTTGGATGTCCTTAACAACACACCAACTGAAGTATCTACAGTGTTAAATGTTGATCGTCATTTATGGATGCTGGCCTTTGATAATCTTTTGGTAAATTTGGATGCGCCTATCAATTTTGCTCACAATTACTATTTGTATCAGGATGATGCCGGCCGCTTTAATCCCATTATCTGGGATTTAAATGAAAGCTTCGGCGGATTTTCCATGCTTCTTGACGGCCCCCCTTTGAATATTACCGACATGCAGCAAATGGATCCTTTTTTAAATCTGAACAATGCGAACTATCCGATCATCAATAAAATCCTTTCCGATCCGACGTACAAAAAAACCTATGTCGCGCATATGAAAACAATAATGGATGAATTTTTCAGCAATGGTAATTACCGGACAAGGGCCCTGGAAATTCAGAATATCATCGATTCAGAAGTTCAAAATGATCCGAACAAATTTTTCAGCTATTCGGAATTTATCAATAATCTTGATAACAGTACCGGGTCCTTTAGTCCACCGCCCCATCAAAATCAGGCGATTGCAGGAATAACAGAATTAATGGAAGCCAGAATCACTTACTTGAATTCTCAGGCAGAATTTCAGGCCGAAGCTCCCACAATCGCCGCGGTGTCTCACAACCCAGTACAGGTAAGCCCAAACTCCGATGTGCAGATCACCGCGGAAGTCAGCGGTGCCGGACAAGTGATGCTGGCATGTCGAAACAGCCAAACTGAAATCTTTGAAAAAGTTGAACTGTTTGATGATGGCAATCATAATGACGGTTCGGCCGGTGATGGTGTCTATGGAAATACGGTATCAGTCAGCTATGGAGAATTTCAATATTACATATTTGCAGAAAACGATGATGCCGTCGCTTTTTCACCCAAACGGGCAGAATATGAATTTTATTCCTTAATGACTGTCGGAGATGTGGTCATTAATGAATTTATGGCGGATAACGATGGAATTGTGACAGATCCCAATGGTGACTATGATGACTGGATTGAGCTATACAATAATACGGATCAGGAAATATCTTTAAACGAGTATTTTTTATCCGATGCCGGGGATGATCTGGCCCAGTGGACATTTCCGGATACTTCCATCAGCGCAAACGGGTATTTAATCGTTTGGGCAGATAAAGATGACGACCAAGAGGGATTGCATGCAAATTTTAAACTCTCGGCTTCCG
>CAZAKB010000201.1:0-4739 GCA_964485475.1 uncultured bacterium | reverse complement strand
GTTTCTATTGTCTATTACTACCCTAATATGAAACCCGATATCATCGACTCACTAATCGACAACGGCTATCGTGGGATTGTCATCGCCGGGACTGGATTGGGACATGTCAATAAACCTGTCTACCCTGCTTTGAAACGAGCTCGCGATAAAGGAATTGCCGTTTATATGACCGTTCAGACATTGTGGGGCTATGTCCAGATGTATGTGTATGAAACCGGTCGTGAGATGATGCAGTTGGGCGTCATTCCTGCGGCCAACATGCTCCCGGAAGTCGCCTATGTAAAGCTATGCTGGGCACTGGGACAAACTGAGGATCTGGATAAGGTCAAAGAAATTATGCTAACACCAATCGCCGGTGAAATTACTGAGCGGGAACCGTACAACGGCTACCTGATTTACCAGGGCGGTATTCCCGAAGTGGAAGAGTTTTTGCGGGAAATTAAACGGTAGACGACTCGGAGGATAACGGTTGGCATAACACCGTTTTCAGTAAAATAAACCCCAAAGCAGATCCAATGAAATAATACAGGAAATCGCTCCAGGTAAACACATTTCCGAAAATTGTAACACCAATAAAATTACTGCGTAACAATATAAGAAATGGCGGGTGCCAGAGTTGCAGAAATTCCAGAAAACAGGTGGCAAACAGTACAATACACGCAATCTGAAACGGTTTTAACCGATTGAAAATTAACGCCATAACAAGACACCAGAACATTTCGTAAAACACACCGCCCAGTGAGTTATTTGCCCAATAGTGGAATGGTCCTGAATAAAATTTGCTGTAAAAACCGATCGGCGTTAAAATCAGCAGTGCGATTATTACCAACCGATTTCGCCGGATATAGGAAACAATTGAAGATAGCCTTTTCAAAATGGAGACAATGTGGATTTAATTACCGATTTCGCGCCGGGCCACACCCACAAAATCCATCTGGCCGGTGACATCATTGAAATCAAGATTAATAATTTCCCAGCCCTCCTGTCCCAGTTCATTCAGGAATTTTTCGATTTCAATAAATTTCTTCCCGCGGAAGATTCCACCGGCAATGTGCGCCGAGTCGATAATCTTATATTCCCATTTTTTCATGATCTATTCTCCTTCTTAACGTTTAAAGAAATCTCCGACTATCCGGCTGCATCGCTCCATTTCGCAGCCGATTGCCAGGTGACCGCAATTATTTTCCAACACAACAATCTCACAATCCAGAATCTGAGCAAATTTCCGGGCCGGAGTTGGATTCACAATATGATCCGTTGCCGACACTATCATCAATATTTCGGCTTTAATCGCACGTGCAGTATTCTCTTCAGAGCCCTCAAAGTGCCGGAATATATTGTGCTTCTGCATCGCCCGAATCTGGCTGGCTTTATTCCAGGACGTAAATTTTTCTGGTGGTTCACGATCAAATCCCGCCAAGTATTTTTCAAATTCATCCCCGGGATGCTTTTCAACAACATACGCCGGTGTATGACCAAACAACTCGGTCATTATATTGGCAAGTCGCTGGATTTTTTGTTCTGAATACCGGGCATTGCGGGCAGTCTCAATGATTTCCTGTTGTAGTTGCAACTGTAGTAAATCATAGGAACTCAATGCCGGTGAGCAGACATAGGGTAAGGCTTTGTCCATAAAGTCCGGATAACACACCAACCACTCAAAAGTCTGGAAACTTCCCATGGATCCACCAATGATCCCATACAGGTGTTGTATGCCAAGATGTTCTGTGAGTAACAGGTACTGGCTTTGAACCATATCGTGAATCGTGAATTCGGGAAATTTCCCTTTTTTCTGCTTTTTGCTGTTCGATGGTGACGATGATACCCCGTTTCCCAATGCATCAATAATAATGACACAGAGTTCACTGTTATCAACAAATTTGCCCGGTCCAATTAATCCCGATACGTGTTCGCTGGTTCCGCCAAACCAGGTTGGATACAGAAGAATATTGGATTTGTCCGGATTCATTTTCCCCAGAATCCGATAACCGACCTGGCAATTCTTGATGACGGCACCGTTTTCAAGCTCAAAATCACCCAGCCTGGCAAACTGCTGTTCACCGTCTGCAAACAAAAGCGTCAGCCCGATTCCTATAACCATTAATACTTTAACAAAATATTTCATTCGCGATTTCTCTCCTTCACTTCGAATAAATTACACATTTCCAGCGCATTATGAAATGTTTCCGAATTGCCAATTATGTGCTAAATTTAACCCGCAAAAATAGTGAAAAGGAAAACATTATGCCGGATTTGAAAATCTTTACTGTTGGTGGAACCATTGATAAAATTTACTTCGATCAAAAAAGCGCGTATCAGGTCGGCGATCCTAAGATTGTCGAAGTACTTCAGGAAGCTAATGTCACGGTAGAATTTGACAACGAGACCATCATGCAGAAAGACAGTCTGGATATGAATGAAAACGACCGGCAGATTATTCTTGAAAAAGTATCCCTGGCTCCGCACAAGCAGATTATTATTACCCATGGAACCGACACAATGATCGACACCGCCAAAACATTATCGGTCATAAAAAATAAAACCATTGTCCTGACCGGTTCCATGCAGCCCGCCCGCTTTAAAAACAGCGATGCCGCATTTAATATTGGTTGTGCAATTATCGCCGTTCAAACCCTTCCCCATGGTGTTTATCTCACCATGAATGGTAAAATATTCAACCCGTTTTCAACACGAAAAAATGTGGATATGAACCGGTTCGAAAAGATATAATCTACTTATCCGCAAACAGCGATATAAAATCAAACTTATTTACATCCACCAACCCTTTATCGGTCAGTTTCAATTCCGGTATAACCGGCAATGACAGAAAAGACAACGTCATAAACGGATTTTTCAGATGACATCCCAGTTGCCGGGCCTTGTCATTGATAATGTCCATGGCATCCCGAACTTCAAGCAACGGCTTCTCACTCATCAGGCCGGCAATCGGCAACGCCAACGCCGCGAGAATTTTTCTGTTTTCCACAACCACTTGTCCACCGTTCATCTTCCGGATTTCATTGATCGCGCACAGCATATCCTTGTCATTGGTGCCAATCACAATGATATTGTGGGAATCATGGGCAACCGTGGACGCAATTGCCCCGCTCTTTAATCCGATTCCCCTAGTAAAACCCAGCCCGATATTCCCACTGGCATGATGACGCTCCACAACGGCCATTTTCAGAATGTCCCGATCTGGATCACTGACAGCAAGTCCATCGGCTATTTGACATTTCAGCAGCACTTTTTTTGTCAACAATTGATTGGGGATGATATCGATGACATTCATCAGGTTTCCCGTCGCTAGCACTGACAAATCTGAAACCGACACATCTTTTATCCGAATTGTCCCGGGCAATTCAGAAATCTGTGACTTTTTGAACGATGTAATTCGGCCATTTTCTGCCACGAGCCGACCATTTTTATAAACCATCCTGATCGAAAAATCAACGGGATTATCAAACAGAATCAGATCGGCATCATAACCGGGCGCAATGGCCCCCTTGGTTTTCAGATCAAAGTGCCGGGCCGTATTTAACGACGCCATTTGAAGTGCAATTATCGGGTTGATTCCAAAATCAATCGCATCGCTTACCATAGAGTTGATATGCCCATAATCCAGCAAAAAATCGGGGTGCCGGTCATCGGTGACAAATCCGCAATTCCGTGAGTTTAAAGGTGTCACCAATGGCAGTAAATCTTTCAGATTCCGGGCAGCCGATCCATCCCGAATCATCAGAAACATTCCCTTTTGCAGTTTTTCCCGGGCCTCGTCAATATTCGTACTCTCGTGATCCGAACGAATACCGGCCGAAATGTATGCCGATAAATCCTTGCCCCGTAGCAGGGGAGCATGGCCATCAATCGCCTTATTACCAGCTACGGCCAGTTTCTCAAGAACAGCAGAATCACCAAACAGAACGCCCGGAAAATTCATCATTTCGCCAATTCCTAAAACCCGGGGATTATCAATCCATTGCCGCATCTCGTCGGCTGTCACTATCGCCCCTGCGGTTTCCAGATGCGTCGCCGGTACGCAGGAAGGCAGCATAAAATAGACGTCCAGCGGCAAACTTGCGCTGGCCTCCAGCATATACTGCAATCCTTCCATTCCCATCACGTTCACAATTTCATGAGGATCAGCAATGACCGCAGTCGTTCCCATCGGAACCACCGCCCGCACAAACTCCTCCGGACTCAGCATGGAGCTTTCCAGATGAACATGTCCATCAATCAAGCCCGGCGCCAAGTACAAGCCTTTCGCATCAATTGTTTTTTCAGCGTCATAATCGCCAAAACCGACAATTTTACCACCAAAAACCGCAACACTGGTTCTGACAATTTCAGCAGACAACAGATTTACAAGTTGTACATCTTTGAATAAGATATCGACCGGAATATTTCCCCGGGCGGCCGATATAATTGTGTCAGTGCTCATTCTTGTCTCCTTCGACATTTTTCGGCTTTAAAAACAAAAAACACCCCGCCGGGAGGTGTTTTTATTATGTGCGTTCGTTTTGTTAACCGGAAACCGAAATGCTAACGGCAATTGTTCGAAAACCACAAAGAAATGTCCGAATTGCCCTGTTTCATGGTGTCCAGCAGCACAACAAAATCAGCAAGCCCTTCGATATCAAATTCCAGGCGATAATAATTTAGTGCCCAGATCAACATTAACAAAACAACCGACCGGTTTTTACTGAGAAACGGCTCGCCATCCACCATATAATATACAA
>CAZAKB010000200.1:1385-4768 GCA_964485475.1 uncultured bacterium | reverse complement strand
GCCGAACGACAGATGTTGCGGTGAATGACTGCTTAAGTTCGTTGTTCCGTTAATCCAGACGCCATTATTCGTCATATTCCCCGTTACGTTCATTGTCAATGAATAGGATGAATTCGCGTCTCGGATCAGCCCGTTATTGATGATATTTCCATCAATCTGTAATGTATAGGGATTGTAATAATCATTTTGAAGTGTATCGGTCACGATAACCGTGCCATCAAATATGACGCCCGCGTTGACGGCGGCAATGCCGGTTAATGTAATATCCCTTAGCGTTGAATTCATCAAACATGTGCTGTGGGAGTAGGCCCCATCGTACCATGCGCCATTCATGTACAATTCACCATCGTTTCCGATGATAGTGGCGTTATCAATGGAACCATTATTTACCGTCAATTGATATCCCTGTAAGTTCAAATAGTCGGCCTTTAGATCAATGGATGCATCTTGAAAGATTAAATTACTATCGATTATTAACGTGTCCGCCGAATTTTCACTGACAATTTCATTGCTGGAATAATTGCCGCTGCCGGATAAATATTGGGCAACCGATCCATTCAATGTCGTCAGTGCGTTTTTCCACACGCCATTGTTCGTGATATTGCCGCTTACTTTTAGAAATAAGTGGTAGGTTCCGTCGTAGGAATTCTCGATGCTGCCATTATTGACAATATCGCCGTTTACGTGCAACACACCAGCCCAGTAATCCCTGAGGATTGCCCCGGAATTAATCGTCAATTTGGCGCAAGCAGTAAACGTTTCCGGTACAGGTGTATATACGGTTACCAATCCGTTGATAATGACGGTATCAGCCGCTCCGGGGACGATTCCACCCACCCAAATATTCACATTTTCCCAGCTGCGGTCACCTGTTTCTCCGCCGACAGATTCAATAACAGTGGCATGTAATGAGACAAGCGAAAAGAACAGAATGCCTGTAAATACAACAATGAATAAATAAAATCGCTTCATGATTCCCTTCCTGCTTAGTTAGTAAATAGCAAAAGTGCCCTCGTGCCTCTAAAAGTATTATCGCACTTGGCCAAAAACCTCTTTTTACTTATCAATCTCGCTTCACATTTTAACATATTTACCAATAAAATAGTGTTAGTTCAATCACAAAAACTATTGATTGGAAAAAATCATTTAATCCAACGTTACTGCCGGGAAGGTAATCGTCAAAGTTTTTTAGACATTTCGGGCAATTGCTCTCCGCAATTCATTCGCTTGAAAACGTTACGATGCTTAACTGAATTATCTGTGTTTCATCTTTTCTCCTTCATCCCGACGTCCGGGATTCAATTTGGGGGGATTATCAGGTCGGGATGATCCCAGCCAAGACTGATCGTATTATTCGCCCGCAATTTACCGAAGATACGTTGGAAGAGATCATGGTTTTTGATGAATATTTGCCTAAATTTAACGTGCGAATCAAGCACTGATTTAAAGGATTCAATTATGGCAAATACCCGGGGCGACATCCTTATCTATCAGCCGGAGAACCATCTTCCGGCCCTGGAAGTGCACCTGGAAAAAGAGACTGTTTGGCTGAATCAATCTCAATTATGCAGTCTCTTTGATAAAGATAAACGGACCATTTCTGAACACGTAAATAACGTGTTCAAAGAAGGTGAATTGAAAAAGACTGCGGCAACTGTCCGGAAATTCCAGACAGTTCAAATCGAAGGATCACGCCGAGTAAATCGTTCGTTACAATACTATAATCTTGATGTAATTATCTCCGTTGGGTATAGAGTTAAGTCGTATCGTGGCACCCAATTCCGCATCTGGGCAACCCATATCTTAAAACAGCACATTATCCAGGGCTATACGATGAACGAAAAGCGGCTGCAGGAAGCCCGTGACAATTTCAGGCGCCTAAAAGAAAGTGTGGATATCTTTCAACGGGTCGTCGAAAACCGGACCCTAAGCACAGCCGAAGCCAAAGGGATTGTCCAGCTGATCCGGGATTACGTCCACGCACTGGATACTCTCGATGGCTACGATCGGCAGAACCTGCCCGTCCAAAACCTGAACCGGGATGAATGCTTTAAACTTGATTACGCGAATGCCAAAACGGCTCTGCAGGAATTGGTAGCCGAGGAATCCCGCCGGCCGCGGCGCGGCACTCTTTTCGCCCGGGAACGCGGGAATATCCTGCCCGGGATCATCGCCTCGATCTATCAGACGGTGGGGGGCAATGACGCCTATCCAAGTATTGAAGAAAAGGCCGCTCACCTGCTCTACTTCCTGATTAAAAATCATCCGTTTGTCGATGGTAATAAACGGGTTGCCGGGGCCATGTTTCTCTGGTTCCTGGAACAGAACCGCTGGCTCTATCATGCGGATGGCAGCAAGCGGATTGCCGATAATGCGTTGACCGCCCTGTGCCTGATGGTCGCCCAAAGCGATCCGAAGGAAAAAGACCTGATCATTAAGGTGATAATCAATTTAATCAATCGAGATAATTAAGGCGGAATAGCGCAATAAAGTATATAATAACCACGTTCAAGGATTATTAATGAAGAAAACAACGATGAAAAACCTATTCTTACTGGCCGGCTTGATGACAGTGTGCGCATGCGCCATTAACCACCTTAATGATGAAAAAACGGTCATTACCTTGCAAACCGGCACCGATGGTAATCCCATGGTGATTTCACTGGAAAAAGGGCCGCAGTGGTCCCATACAATACGCCCCGGACCCTTTGTGATTCACATCTATCCACAGCTCGTTTTCTGGATTGAAGATAACGGCGGCAATCTGCTAAAAACGCTTTATATAACCGGTGCTGATGCTAAGTTTTCAAAGCATGCCACCAAGAAGAAAATGGGGTCCGAATTCTTCCGGGAATGTTTCCCCGTCTGGTCCGATAAGGTCTTAAGTTCCCATCAGAAACTGCCGAGCAGCACAAACCCTTATCCCGATGCGATCACCAGCGCCACACCGCAGAGCAGTTTTGATGTGGTGACCCACTTAGGCCATATTAAGAGTGCCATTACCCTATATGCCGAAATCAATAAATCCGGCGACTATAATGCCACCTACACGAAAGAGAATAGCGACTGGAATGGGCAGCCCTCAGTCCTTTACTCGGTCGCCATTGCGGATATCCGCAACGGTCAATCCTATGCACTGAAGCCGGTGGGACACAGCGACGTCTCTCAGAATACCCCGGTTTTTAGGGCCGGCTTTGAAAACCTTGACACGGCCCTTGAAATGGTCAGCGAAATACGGGTCACATTCCGATAAGCCGAATCATCTGTCGTCAGGTCAGGTAACAACCAGGTTCCAATTTTTGGGGAAAAACTCAGCGATATCCCTGGACTTTTTCAATTATTAAGTGTTCGGGAATCAGTAGCATAAAATATCCAAAAGAAAA
>CAZAKB010000200.1:0-1285 GCA_964485475.1 uncultured bacterium | reverse complement strand
AAGAAAAGCCTCCCGGAGCTTTGAAATCTCCGGAAGCTGAAAAGGGTTTAGCGCAGGAAAACCACCTTCCGGGTGCTGCTGCGGCCCGGCGGTTTCAAAACCGGAACCACTTTTCGGAAAAGATGGCCATCTATCTCCAAACATTTAATCATCCAAAACCAAGTCTAAGCGAAGCAGATCTTGTCAGGGGCTTGAATGTAACCGTAATGATCGCGAATCAGATCATTGTGGATTTCATAAAATTGGGGATACAGCCGAAAGAGGAGGATTGGAAGTTTAGGACTGTCTGCAATCAGGTAAATCTCTATTTATTGAAAATAGTGCTTGTTTTACATCTAAAAGTAAGCGATTGGTGTGTGGTTTTAAAATTTAGTTGGATTCAGTTATGTTAGAATAAATAGGGCTGTGACCATTAGACGTTAGCAATCAAATTGAATGACTTTATAACCTGATCTTTTTCAAAAAGTTGATTGGTAATATATTTATGCAGAATAGAATTTATTAAGGTCTGATAGGGAACTCCTTCACTAGTTGCTTTCGCTTTAAGTTTTTCCAAATCAAAACTCGATATACGCAGACTGATCGATCGGTTCTTTTTTGCCTGAGCTAATATATTCTTTATTTTATCTTTTTTTGTTCGGGATACCGGTTGAAGAAAATCAATCTCATTCTCGATCATTATTTCTTCATCTGATAATTTATCTTTTAACATCTTTTTCTCCATATTTCTAATGAAACTTTCTGCTCGGAAAAGCCGTTTTCAAAACGATCTGATCTTTTTTATTGATTAAAAATGGAACAACCCAGGTATCGTTATTAATATTCATCATAAAATATTGCTGATTTGCTCTGCTTGGATTTTCAAGTATTTCCAAATAGTCATCGTTTAGTATCCTGTCCGAAATTTCCTCAAATGAAATCCCGCGATTTAAAATAAGCCACTCATTTTTCTTTAAATTCCAAATAATATTCATCCTTACCTAATCTAATTTATCGTATATACAATGTCAACGATATTATAGTGGATAAATTGTAACACACAGTAAGGTATGGGATACGGCGGATTACAAAACAATTCGCTTTTTCTTTTCCATAATCTTCTGAAAAATCACCCGCCTTCACATTCGTCCCAGAGTGGGAAAAGTGATCAAAAATCAGTCGGTTTATAACAACCAAACGAAAAAACCTGCGGATACCGGGGGCTTTTTAATCTGTATTGTTGGTCACAGCGCTGAGCAGGGCAACCCGTGTTTAGCGCAGGAAAATGACCTTCCGGGTGCTGCTG
>CAZAKB010000199.1:0-4775 GCA_964485475.1 uncultured bacterium | reverse complement strand
ATTAGATTTTGGTATAGATATTCTAACGAATATATCCGGTAAAATAATAATCGAGTGGATTTTTATTTATCCCGAATTGGCGAACTTCGTAATGAAGATGAGATGCCGTACTTCTGCCAGTACAGCCGACTTCGGCAATTTTCTGGCCACGCTTAATCACTTCACCCGGTTTAATAATCATTTTGGAAAGATGGGCATAAAAGGTCGAATACCCATACCCATGATCGATTTTAATTATTTTACCGTATGTGCTACTATGATTTGTACTTCGGATGACACCATCAGCAGTTGCATATACAGGTGTTCCTGATGGAGATGAAATATCAATTCCATAATGAAATTGCCGTGTACCGGTAAACGGATCACGACGATAACCGTACCCGTCCGAAATATAGCCCGTGTTTACCGGGCGAATGGAAGGTGTTGATTTTATCTGGGGAGATCGATGTTTGATAGCATTATAGATTTCTTCGTAACTGATACGTTCCAACTTGACTTCACGGGTCAGACGGTCCAAATCGGTTACCAACTCCGATATCTTTACATCGTCATAGGGTAATAAATTATCCAGCTCCTCACCCTGAAAACTGTATTTTCCTCCGATACCCAGTTTCCGAACGTCCCGATCAATTACCGGAATATCAACATACGTTCGTAATGCCTGATCTTTCTCAGCAAGAACATGCAATTCTGATTCCATTTGTTGAATCCGCTGATCCAGATCGTACATGGTACCAACAAGTTTACTGTTATTTTTTTGAAGTCGGACTACTTTGGCATTGTAAATAGAATTTGAAAAAGCATTAATTCCGATTGTTACAGCACCAACGACTATTAAAACAGCCAAAACCACTAAACCAACCAGCTGTCTGAAAGACAAGCCGTAGGATTTTGGTGATCTTTTTGTGTTCCAAACAAGAACAATCTTGGATTGTTTCTTCATTCTTTTTCTAACAATTTTCTATGTATTTAACCCCAAGATTTTCATCTACACCCCATATTAATAAAATGTAAACACTTTGTCAACATTTTTTATCAGCCTAAAAAGCCTCTTAGACTGAGCGCTCTGGAGGTGTGTCGAAGCTTTCGCAATGCCTTTTCTTTAATTTGACGGACTCTTTCTCGTGTTAAATGAAGAATTTTTCCTATTTCTTCAAGTGTCATGGGCAGTTCATGGCCAATCCCAAAGTACATCCGAATAATGGTCGACTCCCTGTCATCCAAACTTCGTAATGCTCTCTCAATTTCAATATGAAATGATTCTTCGGCGAGTAAACTCCCCGGTTCATTTTCCTCCTGTCCCGCTAGTATATCCTGTAGAGTTCCGCTGCCATTTTTCCCGATTGGCGAATCAATGCTCAGGGTTCCCTCGGAAAGTTGGCGGGCAACATCCAGATCAATTTTTTCCTGGGCAAGGATTTCTTCAATTTCTTCTGTCGTCGGTTCCCGTTCATACTCCTGCTCAAATTCAGAAGTTATTTTTGAAATTTTATTGAGATTCCCAACAACATTAAGCGGCAATCTAACTAATCGTGAATATTCGGAAATGGCCTGCAGAATAGTTTGCCTGATCCACCATACGGCATACGATATGAATTTAAATCCCCTGGTTTCATCAAAACGCTGGGCGGCTTTTATTAATCCAATATTACCTTCATTAATCAGATCTTCAAGTGATAATCCATGATTCTGGTACTTTTTTGCGACAGATACTACAAACCGTAAATTCGCCCGCAATAACCGGTCTAATGCCAGTGAATCCCCTTGTCTGACCTTTCCGGCAAGTTCTATTTCTTCTTCTGGTGTAAGAGGATCCTCGTGGCTGATTTCCTCAAAATATCTCTTAAGCACATGGCTATGCGAGTGGGGATATTTTTCTAAGGACCCGCTCTTTTTCATTATGGATTATAATTTGAAATTTGGAAACTATTTTTCTTCTTTTTTCGTTTCCGGATCGGCTGGTTTAGCCTTTTCTGCATGACTGGCTTCCTGAATGGATTTGTACTGTTTTTCCTTGTCTTTCAGTTTCTTCTCTAAATCTTTTATTACTGCCAGACATGCTTTTACATTTTCATTTTTTTCAAAATCTTTGGTCTTTTTATCATGAATCAACTGATAAACAGTACCGCCCAACTCTGCAAATTGTTTTTCAATATCCCGTTTTGTCTGAAATATATCCAGTTTAACTTTGCCCAGTTTTGTGACTTCTTCTGCTTTATCCGCGGCTTCACGAGTAAATTCTCCGGCCTTGTCAGCGGCTTTGGTTACCCATTCGCCAAGATTTTTCTTTATGTCTCCCCATAAGTTTGTCATATATCCTCCTGTTTTTGTTTTCAATATATCCTTGTTTAAACATTAAATCAAGTACATATGTTTGTAATATACAAGGATATTTCTAAATAAAAAATGGGCCATTTCACTAATTGAAACAGCCCATTATATGCGTAATCAGTTATCGATTAATACATTCCGCCCATTCCACCGCCCGGAGGCATGGCTGGAGCCGGTTCGTCTTCCGGTATATCACAGATCAATGCCTCTGTGGTCAATAATAAGCCGGCAATACTGGCAGCATTTTCAATGGCGATTCGAACAACCTTTGTCGGATCGATGATACCTGCCTGATAGAGATTGACGTATTCTTCTTTGTAGGCATCAAAACCAAAGTCGTCCTTGCCTTCTTTGACTTTCTGGACAACAATTGAAGCCTCATGACCGGCATTCAGGGCAATCTGGCGAATTGGTTCTTCAATTGCTCTTTTTACAATTTTAACTCCGACAGCCTGGTCGCCAGTAGTTTTCATGGCATCCAATTTCTTAAGAACTCTCAACAGAGCAACACCACCTCCAGGAACGATTCCTTCTTCCACAGCAGCACGAGTCGCATGCAAAGCATCTTCAACACGGGCTTTTTTCTCTTTCATCTCAACTTCAGTAGCCGCGCCAACTTCCAAAACGGCAACGCCACCTGACAATTTGGCTAAACGTTCCTGAAGTTTTTCTTTGTCATAATCCGACGTTGACGATTCAACCTGGGCTTTAATCTGTTTGATCCGGGCTTTAATATCATCGGATTTTCCAGCCCCTTCAACGATTGTAGTGTTGTCTTTATCAATCGTTATTCTCTTGGCCTGGCCGAGATATGACACCGTTGCATTTTCCAGTTTAAATCCCTGTTCTTCAGAAATAACAGTTCCACCAGTTAAAACAGCAATATCTTCCAGCATTGATTTACGACGATCACCAAAACCCGGTGCTTTAACCGCGGCTATCCGCAGTGTGCCACGCAGTTTATTGACAACCAATGTTGCTAGTGCTTCGCCTTCGACATCTTCAGCAATGATCATAAGCGATTTACCCATCTGGGATACTTTTTCAAGAATAGGTAAAAGATCTTTCATAGCACTGATTTTTTTGTCATAAATCAAGATATATGGATCCTCAAGGATTACTTCCATTGCGTCAGCATTGGTAACAAAATATGCAGACAGATACCCACGATCAAACTGCATACCTTCAACTACTCTCAGACCAGTTTCTGTCGATTTGGATTCTTCAACAGTGATAACGCCGTCCTTGCCAACTTTTTCCATTGCATCGGCAATTAAATCACCGATAACTTTATCGTTGTTGGCAGAAATCGCGCCAACTTGGGCAATTTTCTCTTTGCTGCCGGTCACTTCTTTACTGATCTCTTTCAGACCTTTGACGATTTCAGCCACTGCGACATCGATGCCTCTTTTAATTTCCATAGGATCAGCACCGGCAGTTACATTTTTCAAACCTTCGGAAATGATAGCTTGTGCCAGAACTGTGGCAGTCGTGGTACCATCACCAGCGATATCGGAAGTTTTTGAAGCGACTTCCTTAACCATCTGGGCACCAATATTTTCCATCTTGTCTTCAAGTTCGATCTCTTTTGCAACCGTTACACCGTCTTTGGTAATTGTCGGAGAACCAAATTTCTTTTCAATCACTACATTCCGGCCTTTGGGGCCGAGAGTCACTTTTACTGCATTTGCTAATTTATCAACTCCTTCTTTGAGGGCTGATCTTGCTTTGACATTATATTCGATTTGTTTTGCCATTAGTATTGCTCCTTTCTACTCTAGCTGATGACAGCTAAAATATCACTTTCTCTCATGATTAGATGTTCAACACCATCAATGGTGACTTCAGTTCCGGAGTACTTACCGTAGAGAATTTTATTTCCTACTTTCACTTCCATTGCGACTTTTGTTCCGTTTTCACTGACTTTTCCCGGACCGACAGCAATAACAGTACCTTCCTGAGGTTTTTCCTTTGCAGTATCCGGCAGGATAATTCCACCAGATGTTTTTTCTTCCGCTTCAGATGGTTTTACAACCACTCGATCTGATAAAGGTTTAATTGCCATATTCCATTCTCCTTTCAATTTTTAGCACTTTTTAATTGTTGGCTAAAGTTACTATTATTTAATCAATAATCTTCATTAAATAGAAACCAAATTTCAATCCGTTTTCAGTTTCACTACTTTTAAAAAGCGATACCTGTTTTACAAAGGCTATGCCAGAAATCATACTGGACATTTCGTCACATTGGTTAATTGATATTTGTTTCTAATTGACATTACGACAATAATTTCCAAATATGCCATTGTATTAACTGACCTTGTATAATTAATAAGTATTTTTTCTGTTGAGAGTTTGAACGCTGTAAATTAACAAAGCAGATTCATATTAAAATTGTAGTTAGTACCCCCAACAGGACTTGAACCTGTGCTTCCGGCTCCGGAG
>CAZAKB010000198.1:1311-4848 GCA_964485475.1 uncultured bacterium | reverse complement strand
TTCTCATCACACGCCTGCTAAGTAATTACCTGGATTTGATTCGATCCGTCCTGGATTAAAAATTGAAATAATATCATATTATTGGTCTTGCGGAGGTTTATGCCGTCGCAAGGCTTTTCTATATACTGTCTTTACGAACCCCGATTCATCGGGGTGAAGTGACCTGTTAAACTATTCTAAACATTAACTGCTCAATTTATTGAGCGGATTTGAACAGTGAATTAACCGACTTAAGTCGGAACAACAGGAAGTGACCATTCGGTTCCATCGAATAAATTCGATGGTAAATGTTTTCCAATTGTTGCAATGCAAAGCGTAGCGATAAAGAAAACTTTTATAAATTATTCCGTTTAGCGTTTTAAAAACTTTTCTGCCTTAGCTAGTTGCTCGGGCTTGCCGATATCCAGGAAATCCGAGGGATCATGTTCGAAGGCATGAATGGGATATTTGGCGCAGTGGGTCAGGTAGAGATCGACGATGGAGAACACATCGACAGCGGGAAGCATTTTCAGCAGTACAGGATCGATGATGTGGATGCCGCTGAAAGCGAAATCCTGAAAGTGTTTTACTTTGGATACTTTGCCACGGATTTCACCGGTTTCTTCATTCTTCCAGCCGACCATCTGACCATTATCGCCAAACAGGAGTTTGCGGGACGTATCGCGTTTGCTGACGGCAAGAGTAGCCAGCGCGCCAGATGTTGCATGTTCGACGAGCATGGACTGGATGGGAATCGTGGACAGCACATCCACATTATGCATAATGATTGGGTCTTTGCCGGCCAGCAGCGGTGCGGCTTTTTTCAGAGCGCCGCCGGTATTCAGTAGTTGTTCACGTTCGTCGGAAATATGAATTTTCAAATCTTTGTGAGGATGCGTATCCAGGTATTCAATAATCTGCACACCCAGGTGGTGGACATTGATCACGAATTCCCGAAACCCAAAGGATTTCAGCCGCCGGATGACATGATCCAGTATTGGTTTGCCTCCGATTTCTACCAGAGCTTTGGGACAGTTATCGGTGAATGGCTTCAGCCGGGTACCCAGACCGGCCGCTAAAATCATAGCTTTCATATGATTCAATACTCCGAAAAACGGGTTTATTGTTTCATTTCAAGTTCAAGGTGACGCAGGACGAGTTTGATGTCGAATTTATCCTTCAGGTGTTTCGCCAGGGCTTCGGCGCAGTAAACGGAACGGTGCTGACCACCGGTGCAACCGAAACTGACCATCAGGTTGGTAAATTTGCGTTTCAGGTATTTTTCAACGGACTGATCGACGAGGTTTGTAACGTCACGTAAGAAATCCTTGATCTCAGGCTCTTTATCGAGAAATTTAATGACTTCAGGGTCTTTGCCGTTTAAAGTGGAATATTGTTCATAGCGGCCCGGGTTGTGAATTGCCCGGCAGTCAAATACAAAACCGCCGCCGTGCCCGGTCACATCGATGGGAATACCGCGTTTATAGGAGAAACTGTTGACGGTGACGGTCAGAGTTTTCTGATCGGTGCTGATATTTTTCAGACGCCTGGATTCAATGACATTCTCCAGTGCATCCAGCAGCGCCGGAATTTTGATCGGAAATTTAACATCGGCCAGAATAGAGGAAAGGTTATTCAGAGCATAGGGAATGCTTTGCAGAAAATGTTCTTTTTTCTCGTAAAAACCCCGAAAGCCGTAGGAACCCATGGCCTGCATGATCCGGATCAGGACATAGCCGTAGAAATACTGTTTGAATTTGTCGGGATTGATATTCGCTTGTTTTGATGCCATAATAATGTAGTAACCAAGGAGCATTTTCCGAACGGCATCGGGCATATCGGCTTTAGCATCGTACAGCAGCGAAGCCAGATCGTAATGCAGTGCGCCGCGGCGTCCGCCCTGGTAATCGATAAAATAGGGTTTATCGTCTTTCAGCATGACATTCCGGGACTGGAAATCGCGATAGAGAAAATAGTCGGTATCGGTTTGCAGCAGGTAGTCGGTGAAGGTTTGGAAATCTTCTTCCAATGCCTGTTCGTCAAAGTGAATGCGGGCCAGTTTCAGGAAGTAATATTTAAAATAATTCAGGTCCCACATCATTGATTGTTTGTCAAAGCGGGGGCGTGGGTAACAGACATCGTAATTCAGTTTTTTCCCGGCTTTAATCTGGAAATTTGGCAATTGCTCAATGACCGCTTTATACACATCGATGATCTTGCTAGTATAATTTTTTCCTTGCCGGTGCTGATTGATGAACGCAAACAAGGTCGTATTGCCCAAATCTTCAATCAGGTAACTATTCTCGGCCTCATTTTCCCGGAACAATTCGGGGACATTCAACTTCAGGGAATGAAAGTGCTTGGTGAATTCAATAAATGCCCGGTTTTCCTTTTTATCCGGGTTATAGGCGCCGATGGCGCTGTTCTGAGTACCTTTTATACGCAGGTATTCCCGGTAAGAACCAGAGGGCGGTAGCAGCTGCGTGGATACAACATTTTCCCCTGACCAGTTCTCGAATAATTGAATTAGCGCTTGTTCGGTGTGTTTTTCCATAACTCTGCGATTTTAGAGCTCATTTGCCAATTTATCAAGGGGAATTTGAATTGACATGAGCGGAAAAATGCCGTAATTTGGGGTGGTTCTTGAGAGAAAATGATTTTATCCATTCAATACAGACATTTATAAAAATAAAAACGATCATCGATTTAACCTATTTGGAATAATGCCATGCCACGAATAACAATTGATTTAAGAAGTGATACCGTCACAAAACCCAGCCAGGCCATGCGGAATTTTATCGCCCATGCCGATGTTGGTGATGATGTTTACGGTGAAGACCCAACGGTGAATTTACTGGAAGAGCGGGTTGCGGATCTGTTGGGAAAAGAGGCCGCGCTGTATGTTCCCAGCGGAACAATGTCAAACCAGATTGCCATAAAAACGCATACCCAGCCTGGTCAGGAAGTTATCTGCGAGGAGAATTGCCATATCTTCAATTATGAAGCCGGTGCTCCGGCGTTTCTGTCGCATGTGCAGTTGCGGACTTTACATGGTGACTATGGCATCCTGAACGTCAAGGATGTCGAAAATGCCATTCGGGCTGATAATCTACACTTGCCGCCCACCGGGTTGATTTGTGTTGAAAATACCCATAACCGGGCCGGCGGGACTGTCTATCCGCTGGATAACCTTTCAGAACTGGCCAACCTGGCAGCCCAGAAGGGGATTCCCCTGCATCTGGATGGTGCCCGACTGATGAATGCGGTCGTGGCGACCGGTATTCCGGCAAAAGATTGGGTTCGATACGTGGACAGTGTCAGTCTTTGTTTTTCCAAAGGTCTTGGCGCGCCGGTCGGGTCAGTATTATCGGGTCCAATGGATTTTATTCAGCGTGCCCGGAAATACCGGAAGATTTTTGGCGGCGGCATGCGGCAGGCGGGGATTTTAGCGGCTGCCTGTATATTTGCGCTGGATAATAATATCAATCGATTGAAGGAAGATCATGAGAATGCCCGACTGCTGGCAAACGAATTGAAAAATGTGCCGGGTATTTTTAT
>CAZAKB010000198.1:0-1211 GCA_964485475.1 uncultured bacterium | reverse complement strand
GTCGGAGCCGGTGAGGTTGGGTATTATCTGGCCAAACGCCTGATATCCGAAGGTCATGACGTCACAATTATCGAACAGAATATTGAACGACAGCGACGGGCGTCGGAAACCCTGGATGCGATTGTTGTTTTTGGTAATGGATCGAGTGTTCAGACCCAGATGCATGCGGAAGTCAATAACTCCGATATTCTGTTTGCCGTCACCGGAATGGATGAAGTCAATATCCTGTGTTGTTCCATCGCTAAGAAGATTGGTATCGGGAAATGTGTGGCCCGTGTTCGTAACGACGAATTTACCCGGCCCGGTGCGTTGATAACTCCTGACCGATTTGATATTGATCTTATGATTCATCCCGAGCAAACCGCAGCGAATGAAATTGTGCGCCTGGTTGAACGGTCATCAGCATCAAAAATAGTGGATTTTGAAGGCGGGAAACTCCAGATAATGGCGCTTCAGATCAAAGAAAACAGTCCGATCATCAACCAGACATTGCAGGAAGTGATGGCTACTAATCCGCAGATCGAGTTTCTGTGTCTGTGTATTATTCGCAATGATGAAACGATTATTCCCCACGGTCCGAATTATTACCGGAGCGGCGACGTTGTCTACTTCATTGCACGAAAAGAGAATATTGCAATGCTGTCCGAACTGGTTGGATATGCGGAGCGGGAACAACAGCATGTTATGATCGTTGGCGCTGGCCAGCTGGGCAGCCTGGTGGCGGCAAAATTATCGACTGAAATGAACGTTAAACTTGTGGAAATGGATATTGACCGGGCCGAAGATGTGTCCGAGAATTTAAAAGACACCTTAGTTCTACATGGAGACGGTACCGATATTGAACTGCTGGCTTCGGAGCAAATTCAGGAAATGGACTGCTTTGTGGCGGTTTCCGGTAGTGAAAAAACGAACCTGCTGTCCGGGTTGCTGGCACGTTATTTAGGTGTCAAGCGAGTTATCGTGCATTTGAACACTCACGAATATATGCCAATCATGAACCGGATCGGAATGGATGCCGTGGTCAGTAAAAATATCGCAACCGTCAATGCCATTATGAAATATATCCGGCGTGGTAACGTCATTGCCGTATCACTATTCGAAGATATTGACGCCGAGGCCATTGAAATGGAGCCAAAACCAAACAGTGTAATTACCAGTCGCCCGCTTAAGGAGTTGAAATTGCCGGCAGATATGATCATCGGAGCGATTAT
>CAZAKB010000197.1:0-4870 GCA_964485475.1 uncultured bacterium | reverse complement strand
TTGGCGACATTTACTGCCGCAGTGGAATCAACTTGTTCAGAATATTTTACCTGAATCAATGAATCTCCAATAGTGACAACTCCAATAATTTCCGGACCGGCAAAATCGATATGCGGATGGGAACCGAGGAATTTATAGGTAGCTGGCGGAAAGACGAGCCACTCACTGGTAGTTTCGTCTGTACCTGCTGAGGCACTCCAGTCTATATTTCCCATGGTCACAGTTGACTTACGAACCAAAGTAAAATCGGCCGTAGCTCCTACACCACCGGCAACTGGCCAACTAGTTCCGGGATCACCGTCAGTCTGGCCAATGATATCCAGCATATATTCACCCCAGAAAAGGGCGCGGGCGTCATCACCATTAAAGGATGCGGTGGTATTGTCTGCATAAAGCAACGCAGTATCGGCAAGTGCGGCAAAATCCGGATCGGCATCGGTGTTTGTAAGAATGTAAACATCACCGGCTTCAAGAACGATATCCGGAAAATTAAAGACCGCATATGCCCAGTCAGCATCGCCGTTATGAGTTCCTCTGATTGAGTATTCAGCAAGATTAACGGCAACACCTTTGCCATTATAAATTTCCAGTGCTTTATTGTTTCCGGTTGGACTCTCAATATATTCTGAGATGAACAAATCCGGACCGGCAACATATTCCTGCCACATGAAAGTGACCTCACTATCAGTCACAATCACATTTTCAGACAAGTCTTCAACATTATTGACGACCATTGTGTAAAGTGTATCAGAAGCGAGGTTTGCAACCTTTAATGTTACCATGTTATCAACTACTGTCGCTGCAGTTGGATTACCGATTGTGTGATCAATGACGTAGTTTGTCAAAGTTTCACCGATCGTGATATCTATCTCTTCGGAGAATTCAACAACAATAGTTGTATCATTCAGCGCTTCAGCCATGACAATTGTGGGCGGATCAGTGTCTGGTATATCGGCAGCATCATTAAAAACAAGGTTGTCGATCGTTACCATGATCGTTCCACCGGCATTTGCTAAGGAAGTGTTTCCACCGGCAATGACAATATAACCATCAGCATTTGTGACCATACCAGTTAACGGAATGGATGTGAAAGTAGCCAACGCATTAATATTCGCGGATACAGGAGTATCACCCAATCCTTCGATGGCGATTGTTATTGGGTAGGTTGCCGCATTATCCCAACCAACGGTCTTTACATCAACCGTGAAACTGTACTGAGTACCAACTGTTCCACTGACGGGCCGTTTGATGTAAAAAGCATAACCAGCGTCACCAAAATCCAGAGCACCGGTTCCGTCAACACCACCGGTTGCGTTATGAGCAACTGTGGTGTAACCGGATGAACCGTCATAAACGCCCCAGTTAGCGACATCAGTATCGTCTTCGAAGGTCAGGTTCAGATCAAGATTAACCGGAGGTTGATAATCATCTTCAAAAAACAAATTGTCGATCGTTACCATGATCGTTCCACCGGCATTTGCTAAGGAAGTGTTTCCACCAGCGATCACAATATATCCATCAGCATTTGTGATAGTACCGGTCAATACGATTGTGGTAAAATCAGCAAGGGCATTGATCGTATCATCGATTGCAGCAGCGCCTAATCCCTCTACAGCAATTGTGATAGGATAGGTATCTTTATTATCCCAACCGACTGTTTTAACATCAATTGTCAGCTGAAATTGGGTTCCTACTGTACCGCCAACTGGCCGTTTAATATAAAAACCATAACCTGCGTCACCAAAGTCCAGAGCGCCGGTACCACCGACTCCACCGGTTGCATTATGAGCAACTGTTGTATAGCCGGACGTGCCGTCATAGACACCCCAGTTCGCAACATCGGTATCGTCCTCGAAAGTCAGGTTCAAGTCATTTGACGGAGGAACAAAAACAGTGATATCATCAGCACCGCGAGGATTAATCCGGTACTTCCCACTGGTATAATCAACTACTCCAACAATATCATAAGTTTCGCCTATAGTCATTACGACATTTGAAAGTTGGTAGTCAACATTATCACCGACTAAAAAATAACTTACGCTGTCATCATCTGTACATAAGTACTGGTAATTTGCATATGACAGGACTGTCGCGGTGCTAATTTTGACCAGTTGACCTTCCCATTTTTCAGCCGGATCGGCATCGGCAGCTATCGATGTATCAATATCTGCGCCGGTGATGTCAGAGGGGCCATAAGGTGTGTTTGCCGTCGAAATAGTTGTAAGCAAGGCAGGCGAAGTTAATTCCGTCTGGTTGTTATAGGTATCTCTAAAAGCTGTCATTAGAACTTCATCACCCACTGAGACAGCAGCATCGAAATTATAATCAAAGATCATGGCACCGTTATAAGCACCATCAGCGTCGCTGATCCATACATTGTTATAGGCATCATTCGCTGAAATAATACCCTTAAACACTGCTGGATGAACATCATCAATCATACCGCCGGCATTGGTCATATTTGTCAAGGCAATCGGTGTAATGCCTGCGTAGAATACAACTGAATCAGTATTTGCAGCATCAACGAGTGTATCCAGAACCACATCGCCAACAATATTTGCACTGGCTGTCAGTTTTACAATTGTTCCATCTGCAGCATCAATATCGGCAGCTGTGAATGTAATTCCACTTGTTCCTAAAACCGAATAGTCAGCAACATTAACAGCGCTGACATCAACGGTATATTTGACTTCGATTTCTGTCAAACTGACTGACGTAGCGGATGCGATTTCCAAAGGAATAATTGTTGGCCATACACCTGGATCGAATCCATCAGGGGCATCAACTGGACCAATTCCGGAAGGGGCGTCGCTATCAATTGACCATTCGGTAACATCCCAGGTTGGATTGCCAGTGGTAACGGTTGCTTTCCTGACTGCACGTCCATCTTCAAATTCATGATTTGTGCCAGTTCCGTCTTCTCCGGGAACACCAAAAAGATCAACGACTGCACCAGTTCCGTCTACCAATTCAATATTATCATCGCCATTGCTTCCTGCGACATTATCAGCAGCACCATCCCATTGGTCGGGTGCAATTCCGTATGCAGCTTCAAAGTCAGCGTCTAATGCTCCGGTTGCGATGATGAAGCATGTATGCGATTCGATTGTCCCGGTCAAATTGAGTATCTGACTTACTGTTGCAGCATCATTTGTATATTTATTTAATTTCCATCCACTTCCTTCACTAAAGTCAATGTCAGAATCTGTTGGATTATAAAGTTCAACAAATCTTAATCCAGAATTATTATTTGGATCAGCAAGTTCGCTGATGAAAACTGTTGATACTGGAGGAGGAGTTGTTTCAACCGCAACTACAGCATCAGTAACTGCACCTGTGTTCGCACCATATATTTCAGGAAGACCATCACCATCTAGGTCACCAGCAAGTCGCATTCCATAAACACCACTAAAAGATGCATTGGTGATCAAAGAATCTTTTACCCAACTGGTCGTTAAAGTTGGATCGCCACCCTGGTATTCATGCGATGTTAGTGTGCTACCGCCACCGGATGCTATTATTTCCATTTTTCCGTCAAGGTCCCAATCGCCAATCTGTGTACAGACTCCACCAGACGTTCCCGATCCACCTAAACTATGAACATTTGAAGTTGTCATAGCTGATAGTTCTGTCCCGGACGGACATGTTATACAATATAGTGCTCCTGCGATTGATGGAGTACTATCATACATCGAAACATAGACTTCATCACGTCCATCTTCATCAAGATCCGCTGTTGCAAAATCATAAAATGCTACGCCGTCTTGAACAAGCAGATCAGTTTCAATATAATTATGGACTGTGTATGTGTCAGCAGCATCGGTTTCAACAATTAACATAGCTCCATTATCCCAACCGGCAAAAAGCACTTCTTTAGCACCATCACCGTCTATATCGGAAGTGACTGCACCATAAGGGCTACCACCAAGTGTATAAGTAGCACTTGATTTGCCGTGTGTAAATTCTATCTTCGTTCTGACTTTACCGGAAGCAAAATCACCGGAATCCACTGATGCAATATAGAAATTATCATAATCATTTGTTGAACCATTATTACCAAACATAATTTCCTGGACACCATCACCATCAACATCCTCGACGAAAAAACCTTCAACATACCACCTATCAGCTATGGCTAATTCACTTAGAATTAGAACAGGAGTACGCATGGAATCACCGACAGTGTCATATTCATAGACATAGAGTCCGCCAGTTGCTCCGACTGCGTTGACACTGACAAGAAGCTCCTGCATACCGTTGCCGTCAAGATCACCATAAGCAACATGACGTGTAGATGAACTGTATCCACCACCCATTTCACCGGTATCAAAGAACAATTCTGCTGTGTTATCGCCCGTGATTTCATAAACGTAGGCTCTACCAGTGGGATCTAAACCATAAGAAGATAAAAGAACCTCCTTATTTCCATCCTGATCGAAATCACTGCCAACCCATAAGTCACGAATGATTTCAGCGGAAGCTTTGGTACCTACAGCAAAACCATTGGTTGCTGCTGTCTTGGTAGCAGTAATTTTGCCATCTAAAACTGGTAAAAACGGTAAGTCACCATCGCTACCAGCTGGATCTGCAAATATTACTGTTGCAAAAACCAATAACAGAATTAACACTTTTTTCATTTTCTCTCTCCTCTTTTGTTATTAAAGATTTCCGTTTTTCTCTTCCTCATCACAATAAATTTCCTCAAATCCTCCTTTCACGACTTCATTAAAAAAATCGCCAAGGGTTATTTACCCCCTGCTAAGTTTATTAGTCCGTCTTACTAAGCATATAGGAGTATTTATGAAATTTTTGAAATAATATCAAGAAAATTTATCCATTCATGTAAATTATTTATGCATGAATTAAATCA
>CAZAKB010000196.1:0-4919 GCA_964485475.1 uncultured bacterium | reverse complement strand
GCAATATGCATTACTTTTCCAAACAACGGCGAAATATAGGATAATTTCCCTCTTTAATCAAATGCTTATTGAGGTGTGGAATAAAATTGACTAACAGAACGGTTATGTGTTTTTCTTTTGAAAAACGATCTGGCTGTCCAACAGGTGAATGCTCTTATGCAGTTCTTCAATTGCACAATATTTGAAAAAATAACCGGCGTAGCTCTCTTTGAAATCCCCAAGTTTAGCCAGATGGAGAATCGGCTTTTTGACAGGATTCAGCGATTCGAACACCTTGCGAATATCTTCATCCGTTAACCCGACCAGATGCAGTATATCATAATCCATTTCATTAATGCGCTCGAACTGTTCCGCAGTATTGACTTCAATCTCGATTTTTAGCACTTTCCGGGTATCACCAATTTCCTGATTGAGTTGGCTCAGACATTTGTCGATATCCCCGGTGTAGTGAATGTGCTCCTGGGTCACATAGATTGAATCCATCAGTCCATGCCGTTTCCAGATACCGCCACCTGTTTCGAATGCTGGTTCATCAAAAATTTCGAAGATGGGATTCACAGAAACACCCTGAACCAATATTTTACCGTTGGTTTTTAACAACTGTGATGCTTCTGCTGTTGCGGTTGCCATTCCCGACATACGTCCGATAATCCAATGGATCAGGCGCCGGTTTTTTAAAACATCGGCGCCATTACCATTAAACTCAAACAAAACATCTCCGGCTTTAACCAAATCACCGCTGCGGACTTTCCATTCAACGGCCAATTGCCTGCCACTCTCTTCAAAGAGAATTTCCAACACTTCCCGGCCGGAAAGCAATCCATCGGACAATGCGATTGCCGAACCCGCTGAATGCAGAGCATAAGACGAAATTGTCTCGATGGTTAAATCACCGGGACCCAGCTCAATGCTCTGCATCCAGTTCAACAGAGTTCTGATTTGTGAAATATCCAAAATTAATCCCGATCTGCTTCAGGTCTGTCAGGCATACATCCCATGCGAGGGCCGTCACCACGTCCACCGCGGCGATCTCCCATTCCTGGTCTGCGGCCTTGTTTCTGCCAGATGGCTTTTTGTTCATCAGTCAGAATCTTGCCGACTTCCAAGCGATGCTTAATCTGTTTTTCGAACTGACTGGCTTTCAGATCATTCACTTTTTTAATGGCCACATCCAGTTTCTTGGATGTATCACCATCGCGGATCAGCTCTTCCAGTTCCAGATGAGCCAGTTTCAGATCAGCCTGCAGCGGAACCATCTCTTTCTGATGGGCAACTTTCAGGTCATGCATTTTTTCCTGTTGTTCTGCGGTAAGATTCAGTTGCTCACACATCTCCATCCGTTTCTCCATCATCGGCGGATGTTTCTTCATTTTCCGCGGACTTGCCAATACCAATGCCGGTATCGCTAACAGAATGATTGCTGTTGTCATTTTCTTCATGATTATTTCCTTTCTCTTTTAGGGCTTTTTTCATGCCGCGTGGGTTGACAGATTGATCGCATCAACCGATTTCGAAACCGGTTGTCGAACACAATAAACTTCAGTTGTTGATCTTTCCGTAGCACATCCCCAATACTAATTATAAAAACCTCTTTTTGGTTTGATATTTCCTTTTCCAGATCCGCCAGCTGTTTGGCATAGTTTTTCACATCTTTCTCTGTCGTTGCATAGTTTTCGTCTTTAAGCAATTCGTAGATACTTTTCATGATATTCCGTTGTCTATTCTGATTCTCATGGATGATATCTTCAAATTCTTTCAGGCGCGGAAAAAATTGTATTGACTGTTCAGTACTGAGTTCCAGGTATTCAGTCATTTTCCAGATTCGCAATGCTTCCATCTGTTCCCGCCTGTCCGGATCCATTGGCTCCATAAAATCATCCTGAGCCATTACCACAGCTCCCTGAATAAACAACCCGATCAATACAATGCCTATCCATCTATTCATAAGACCTCCTATTTATAAAATCTCATTTGTCATTTGTTTGATAATATTTTGAAATTCATCGTCGTTCAGATTGATAGTTGCCACCAAATAACGGTCAACTTCAGGAAGAGATTTCTCCTCGATAATCTGATAAATCGCGTTTTTGACAATTTCATCCGTAGAGAAATTTGTTTCTGTTACCGCATCACTATCATCATCCAGTAATATCTCGCCAAAATAGCCAACATTACTAAAATTCATATAACTATGTTCCCGATTTAATTGCACTAACCATTGGTTGGAAACCGTTTTCGAATTAAACAGACTAAATACTGTGATCAGCAGAATTGCAAATGTCGACGTAAACGCCGGTATTGCCCAGAGTAACTGTTTCTGCCGGGCGTGTCGTTTTTCCAGCCGGCGATTCAGTGTGACAACCAGTTCAGCGCCATAGCTGTCCGGAATCGAAATCCGGTCCTGCTTCATAACTGCGATGATTGACGATAATGACAACTGATATTGGCGGCACGCTTCACAGTTACGAAGATGATTGGCGACCTGAATCTGACTTTCAGCGTTCAAATCGCCAGTGCTATACAAAGGGATTAAATCTTCATATTCCTTACACGGATTCATAACTCACTCCCATTTCTTCGAACATTTTTCTCAGGTTTTTCAACGCATGTGAGAAATTGACTTTCGCGGCATTTTCAGTCGAATCCATAAGCCTTCCAATGTCTTTAAATGCTAAACCCTGATATGTTCGAAGAATGATAACCATTTGTTGCTTTGACGGCAATTTTTTCAAGGCTTTTTTCAGGGCCGAATTAGTAAATTCATTGTATTCTTGTCCGGCTGAATCCGCAACCAAATCTACGCTATCCAGGCCAATAGTCTGACGAACCTTTTGGCGCCGTAAATAATTCAGTCCCGTATTGACCGCTATTCGATAAATCCACGTGTATTCCGATGAATCATTCCTGAATTTTGACAGATTTTTATACACCTTGATGAATGTCTCCTGGGTTAAATCATCGGCTTCATCGTGAGAGGAAACCATTCGGCGAAAAAGGCTGAATATTCTTTCCTGATTTTCAAGGACCAAACGGTTAAACGATTCTGCATCTGGTTGTCTCACTGATTCCTGTTTCAACATTTCTCTTTTTTCACACCCTTTTGACAACCGCGTTTTTTAAAGGTTAAATCTGTTTTTGGATTTTATATTCATAATCATCATTAACGAATTAAAATGTTCCAAATAAAATCAACTTATTCAACAGAAATCTCGCAGATCCTCAACTTTTCTAAATTCCTGTTCTCCAGTTCATGAAAGATCAATTGCTTTTATTGTCGTAAAAGAGTATTTTGAATCATGATGTTAATGGATTAACCAGAGGAGGCTGTTGTGAAATACCGTGCAGCGATTCACCATTTTAATGAGACCAATTTACGGGACAAAATTCGCGAAAGTCTGGAATTTGTGGACTGGAAGAATAAAATATTTCCCGACAGTAATATCTGGGTCAAACCTAACCTGACATTTCCTGAATACATGCCCGGTGTTACGACGTCCCCCCACTTTATGGCGACTTTATTGGACGTATTGAAAGAGCGCACGAAACATTTAACCGTATTCGAATCCGACGGCGGAAATAATTCCTACACCATGGAGCGGGCATTTAAAGGTCATGATCTTTATGAAATTTGTGAAAGCCGCAGCGTCCGCCTGGTCAATCTGACCCGTGAAAAAACCGAAATCGTCAAGGTACCCGGCGGTTGGCGGTCCTATCGTCTTCCATTAAATAAGGAAATGCTGGAACAGACCGATATGACCATCAGTGTCCCGGTACCAAAAATGCATTTCGTCACCCGATATACCGGCGCCATTAAGAATCACTGGGGCACCGTTCCCGACTCCATGCGACTACGCAATCATTTTTTCTTCAAATATGCAATTAATGAGATAATTCGCCGCCTAAAATCACAGATCACAGTCATCGACGGTGAATATTTTCTGGATAATAATGGTCCCGTGACCGGCGAACCGGTTAAAATGGATGTCGTCGGAGCTGCAGATAATCCCCTCACTGCCGATATGGTGCTCATGGACATTATGGGGGTTGATCCAAATAAAATCGGTTATGTCCGTGAATCCTGGAAACAGAACATGGGTCCGAAAACATTAGCCGATATAGAATTGAATACAAATATTGAAGATTTTAAAAATTTTAAGTTTACTTATCAGCGTGATCCTGTGGATTATATGGCCTGGCTCGGTTTCCATAGTTACCTGGTCACCTGGATTGTGTATCTCTCTCCGTTGAATAAATTCGCCCATTGGTGGATTCGCCTGCTGCGTGGCGGTTCCAGACAGGTGGAAAATTACTATGACAGTTTCATCAAAGAAGACGACCCAGGTTAATCCACAATTTTTCTAAATAAAGCCATAATGCCGATACATTTTCGTACCGGCATTTTCTTTTCCCTTGAATTTTCCATCCACTTGGAAATATATTCCATTCAACTGAATCAATGAGGGATTATGATTAAAGCAGTTTTTAAATGGTACACATCAACATCATTATTAACACGCCTCCTGGCGGGATTTGTGATCGGGTCCGCCATCGGCAGTATTTTATGGATCGTATCTGCTCGCACCGGTAATCCGGTTGCTGAATCGGTGACACCATTTATTTCACCCTTTGGATCGATTCTGATCAGTTTGCTGAAAATGATTGTTATTCCGGTGATCTTTTTCTCATTAATCAGCGGAGCTGCGGCACTTCCGATCAAACGTTTCGGAAAAATCGGTTTGAAGGTCATTGGTTGGTATCTGCTCTGTTCTCTGCTGGCTGCAATTCTGGGGGCGTCCCTCGCCCTGGTCATTAATCCCGGCAGCGAAAGCAATTTGGCCGACTGGCAAAAAATGATCGAAGTCCTTGGAACCCAACCTGATCAGATCGCCAGTTCTGCCCCGATCCAGGGCGGTTTTGTG
>CAZAKB010000195.1:0-4946 GCA_964485475.1 uncultured bacterium | reverse complement strand
TTGTTACAGAGAGATTATAATTATCGGGTAATATCTGAAAAAAACCGGCGGTTCCAGTGGAGTCGGAGAGAGTATCAAAATTGGTATAATAGGAAACTGAATTCAGATAAACAGTTGCATTTTCGACCAATTCTGTTCCGTAATTCTCCATACTGAAACCTGTCGTGTCTTTAACGGTTACCGTCAGGTTCAGGCGCATCGACGACGGTGGACTGACTGTTTCCTCACAACGAAACAGACATAATCCGCAAATCATGAAAATTAGAATGAACAATTTGCTTAATATCTTATTTTCCATGACGCCCACCGAAAAGTTGATCCACCTTTCCACTGAATTCCACACCAAAGTACAAATCGGGGTTCAGCATTGAGTAAGAAGTTGTACTGCTGGAAACCCGCTGACGTTGATACAGTGGATGATAATTGAAAATATTATTCACATAGAATGACACTTCTGTTCCGCGCAACAGGGCCTTGCTGACCCGCAGGTTGAAAAGCCAGGTGTTTTTCTGGGATTCGGTATTATTCCAGTAATCTTCATAAACCCGACGATAATTTTTATAGTCATCGCTCGCCCGATCCTGTCCGGGAATCATGACCTTCTCCCCGGCTGCCGTCAGAAAGCCAATAGCCAATGAATCATCCAGACCGGTGTACCAATCCCGATCAAACACGACCTGCTGGGCTTCAAGTGTAACCCACGCCCCAAGGTCTTTAATTTTAAACTCCATCCGGTAATTAATCAGCAGATTATCCGTGCGCAGGTTAACAACATTCCAGAAAGGTAAAATATATTTCTGAAGATTGTTGTCAAATCGATACACCGAGGCAAAATCATAATACTGTTTATCACTTTTGGTATAATTATACGCCGCTTCCACTCTCAGTCGAATATCCAGCGGTGAAAACGGTGCGGTCTGGACTGACAGTTCCATGCCCCGGCTGTGACTGGTCTGGGAATTGGTGTACTTATTATACGTTGTATAAACAGAATCATACAGAACTTTTAAATCCGTATCCGGCCATTCAGGATAGTCGTATTGATACTGAAAAATTGTTTGAACATCCGTAGAAGCGAATCCGTTGTAAAATGAATTGCTGTAACCGGTTAGTGTAAAACCCAGATCGCCAACTTTAAGATCCAGGCTACTCTCCCGCTTGATCTGCTGCGAGCCTTTCAAATTCGGATTGGAGCGATCATAAATATAGGTTGAGACAACAACCTGGTTAGAATCCGCCGTGTAAAAGCGGTTAATGTCATCCACATCCAGATAAATATCATTGGGATAAAGCATACTTAGTGATGGTGCTTTTGAAGTGGTCCCGTATCCGGTTCGCCATTGGAAATTTTCACTGAATTTCAGAACCAGGTTAAAACGAGGATTGACAAACAGACCATGATTATCCGGCAAGAAACCATCCCCGGAACCATACTGTTCAATCCGGGCGCCCATATTGATCTGGTACTCGAGACCCAGGCGACCGCTGATCTGATCTTCAAGATAAAAACTTCCGATTTTCAGTTCCGGGATATCGTCATAGGAACGTGGCCGGTCACGAAACTGGGAATTAATACTGGGCGGCGTCATGGGATCAAAACTACGCCCCGGCCCATTGTTTCCCTCCAGGCGGTAACTGACGCCACCAACGATTTTATGCCCCTGATTTAACAGAGATATCTGGTCATTATACTCAAGATTTGCATAATGATTGTAGGCGCGGCCCTTGACCCACATTTCGCCGATATAATTCTGCACATAGAAACCTTCCTGGGTACCTTCGATCAGACGATCGGATATATATGTGTTATCACCGGTGATCAGTTTTTTTATATACGAATTCTGGTTATTGACATTATAAGAATAATTTAGATCCAGACGCTGATGAGTTGATAAAATAAATTGACTGTTATGATTATAGCGGATGACATAATCGCGATTGTATATTTCCGTCAGGTACAAATCCCCATCCCGCAATCCCTGTTCGTCAAATGTGCGGGTGACGTACAACCGGTTTTTCATCAGGTACAGGTTTTTAAACAGGTAGACATCATGAGATAACTGGCCGGACAAGCGGGTATAGTCGTAATCTTCGATCCGGATGTCACGGACACTGTTGGCCCAGTTCAGGTTGTAGGTCAGATATTGTTCAAACAGCTTAAATCCGCCCCCCACATTCAATTCCTTGTTCTGAAGATTATACTTGTATTTAAACCGGTGATCGGTGCGCTCGGATTTCGTTTTAACTTTAATAATTCCGGAGGTCAGATCACCGTATTTTGCCGACGGAATACCGCGAATAACTTCCACTTCTGCAATGTTGTCCGCCGGTATCTGTCGCAAATCTACTCCGGAATTCTCTGTAGTTCGAGAAATGGTTCCCGTGTTGACTTTGGTATCGAGTTGCATGTTGGCATTGTTAGACATCGGAATATTATCAATCACAACCTGGGTTCCAAACATGGCATTCCGGTCAGCATCGGTCTCGGTGGAACTGTTTCGGATAGAGACCTGTTTTTTCTCCTGTAGTCCGGGATTTTCAAAGCGCTGGCCGGGGACAAGTTTCATTACATCGCTGAGGCTGCTGGCTTGCAAATGTTCGATCTCACCGGACAGGATTTTTGTTTTGGTCTCCGCCGATGAGGGCATGAGTTTATTATCAGCAACCACTACAATACCACCAATCTCAAAGTATTCAATGACCATTTTGTAATTTCGCTGGAGTTTTTCACCCGGTTTAACCCGGATTGTATCGCTGACAGTCTGATAACCGATAAAGGTAATTTCGACCGTATAGTTGCCCGGTTTCATGCTAATTGAAAAAGAACCGTCAACAGTAGTCGCCGCACCGATGTACAACTCTCTGATCAGCACATTGGCCCCCATCAATGCCTCTCCGCTATCATCCCGGACAAAACCTTTGAACATGGCTTTTGGTTCGGCCGCGATCAGGATCACCCCAAGAAGGAGAAGAAACATCCCTGTTCGTAATATCTGCTTCACGGTTTTTGAAACCTCAATTGGAACCGATAGTTATTATTTGGCATTATAAATTCGCGGTTCTCCGGAAAATTTCAGAATATTGTCACGTTCAACAACATCACCATTAGACTGGAATACTTTCAGCTTCGGCGCGGTTAATTTTTCCGCAACCTGTTCAATGGTAACCTTTGTCGGATCAAAATATAGTTTTATCACCGGCCGATCGGTGAATTGCGTCTGCAACCTCACGATTCCGTCATATTCTGAAACATGACTGGCGAAATAACGAAGTTCCCGCCGGGCAGTACTGCTTTCCGCATCGGGAAAATCAGATTCCAGAATTTTCAGATCAGCAAGATTGTAGGTTTTGTAATTATTGAACCCCTGATTATAGGCGGCGAAGAAATCCTTTCGGAAACTTGGATAATCGGTCTCGCCAACTAATTCACCTTTGCCCTCACAATTGAAATCAACTTCTTCGGTCAGCTCTTCGCCTTTAACAATCCGGGCATAGGATTTCTGCTCGATTATATCAATAATATCCGCAGGCTTTAGATCGCCCTTGACAACATATATTTTGGCCAGGACCGGTTCCCCGAAATTGGTTTCAAGACCCACGATATTCGGATTTTTCATCAGCATGCGAACCAGGTCATAATTGTCATAGACATCCCATAATCCATTAACCGGAATTTGATAGATATCAATCTGTTCCGGAGGAGAATCCTCAAAAGTCTGCAGAACATATTTACTGGGTTTAAAAATTGCTTTTTTCACATCTGTTTCTGTGAGTACATCTGCGTCATATAAAATTTCAACCTGGTGATCCTTTGCCCAGGCATCAAGACCAACAAGTCCTTGAATCCGTTTCATTTTCAGATACAGGGATTTAGCGCTGCCATAACATTTAACGGAACGCATGTCTTTCATTTCCAGTGTCTGCACATTGGGCAATGTTTCATAATCACCCCAACGTTCTGAGAGTGTTTTAAACGAAAAATTGTTGGCCAGGATAGCTGCGATTAAAATAAGGCCACCTAAAATAGCTGGCGGCAACCAGGTTTTCCGGCCGTTACTCAGCGAGATACTGTCATCAATCTTACACTCTTTCACGCAATCCATACAAAGCGTACAATCTGGATGAGTTACCTTCTCATATTCATGGACGTCAATGCCCTGCGGACAGGCGCTATCGCACAAACCGCAAGATGTACAATGATCCTGATTTACAGTCACCCGCAGTAACGGGATTGAATAAAATTTGTACCGGAATATCTCAGTTGCGGCTCCCGAAATACAGAGCGCCAGGATCAGCCACAGGATATGCAGGTCCCAGCCAACCAGGCGAATAAGAATATAGATCAGCACAATCGGGGCTGAAATAAAGATATTGGTAAAAATGTTACTCAATGCTGATAACGGGCACACATACTTGCACCAGAAAAAACGAATAAATACCGAACCGACAATAACGGCCAGTATCGTCAATATTCCGGCCCACAGCACCGTATCAGCACCAAAGCTGGTAACGCTGGCAAAATAGGGGTCAAATTTCTTACACCATAACTCACTGGACGTGATTGTAAAATAGGCTGTAAAAAACAACAATACATATTTGCCAAGACGCAGAATCCGATCGGGTATTCCTTTCAATACATAGGAAATATTAAACCGGGCAAACAGTTTGTTCAGCCACTCAGTGACTGTGCCAATCGGACACAGGTAGCCGCAAAACAGTTTGCCAAACAGAATCACTCCGACAAGCAGCATTATGCCCATAAAGAGCTGATTTTCGCTCATGGCACATGACATTGTACCCATCCAGAGTTTACTCCCCAGGGACAGGATTCCACCAAACGGGCAGTAGGCTTCAAAATCTGCGGTAAATGCCTTGTTAAACACACCGATTACCAGCATAGCCAAGAGTAATGTCAGTAATGCTGCCTGAATAACCAGTTTGGTTTT
>CAZAKB010000194.1:3846-4996 GCA_964485475.1 uncultured bacterium | reverse complement strand
ATACCGGCCCAACCGGCACCGACAAAACGTGGAACGCCACAGTATATTACTGTTTCTCCCGGCAGCGGTTCAGTCGAAGCGGGAGAATTTCAGGAAGTACAGATCACCTTTGATCCGGCAATGTTGCCTCTTGGTGAATACAATGCACCGATTGTCATTGCCAGTAACGATCAAAATGTTCCGGCTGTAATCATACCAACCAAGTTTCTTGTTGACAGAAACGAACCGCCGACGGATTTTGCACTACTTAGTCCGGCTGACGAAGACGTGATTGCGCTGACATTTAGCAACGCTGGCGACACGCTGTTTTTTACCTGGGAGGAATCCTTTGATGTTAACGGCGATGAAATCACATACGACTTGTTACTGTCAGAAGTACTGTTGCCGCTGGCCGCAGTAAGCCAGCAAATGCCGGGCGACAACTCTCTTTTTATTACGTATAACAATCTCATGACAGTTATGGTTGCCACCGGCCTCCCGGGTATTTCTGGAACTTGGAGCATTGCTGCAATAAGTAACGGAGACACAACTCTTGCAGTAAATGGACCAAATAATCTGACTATTGATGCCAGTGCTGTTGGAATTGATGAAGAATCATTGCTTCCCGAGTCTTTTGCATTGCATCAGAATTATCCGAATCCATTTAATCCAACAACGGCTATCAGGTACGATCTGCCGAATCAGTCACAGGTTATGATTGCAATTTATGATGTGACCGGACGGAAAATCCGTACCCTGGTTAGTAAACAGGAGGAACCGGGATACAGGTCGGTGATCTGGAATGGCCACAATGACGCCGGAAGCCAGGTTGGAACTGGGCTTTATATCTACACAATACGAGCTGGCAATTATTTTAAAACACGGAAAATGCTTCTCGTAAAATAAACAAATAAACCATAATCTGAACCACGCCATACTTACTATAAGTATGGCGTGGTTTTTGTATTTACAAACAATTGCTTTTCCAGATTGGGTGGTGTAAAAGAGGAAAAATTTCTTTAATTTACCATCCTTGTAGAGTTAGTTTTCTCAATACTGAAAAACAAGGGGTTTAACGGGAGTAATTTATGAGTAAAATCTTGATAACCGGATCTCTGGGACAGATAGGTTCCGAATTGGCCAATGCATTAAGCGAACGCTATGGAACAAA
>CAZAKB010000194.1:1356-3746 GCA_964485475.1 uncultured bacterium | reverse complement strand
TGGGACAGATAGGTTCCGAATTGGCCAATGCATTAAGCGAACGCTATGGAACAAATAATGTGGTTGTTTCAGATGTCAGGGCAAAGACTTGTGACGATCAAATATCCGATTGCGAATGTGCCGTTCTGGATGTTACAGATGTATCACAGGTTGCAGAACTGGTAAAAAAACATAACATTAAAACCATTTATCATCTGGCAGCACTGCTGTCGGCAGTGGCGGAAGCGAAGCCACAGACAGCCTGGAATGTCAATATGAATGGGTTATACAACATCCTTGAAGTTGCCCGTGAGTTCGGATGTGCGGTTTTTACACCAAGCAGTATTGGCGCCTTTGGACTGTCGACGCCCCATAACAGGACCCCGCAAGACACAATTCAGCGCCCGAACACTATGTACGGCGTCACAAAAGTAGCCGGGGAATTGCTCTGTGATTATTATCATAAACGGTTTGGAGTTGATGCCCGTGGTTTACGTTATCCCGGTATTATTTCCTATAAGACACTGCCTGGTGGCGGGACCACAGATTATGCCGTAGAAATTTATTATGAAGCCATTAAGAATAAAAAATACACTTGCTTTTTGAAAGCAGGTACGTATCTTGACATGATGTATATGCCCGATGCAATTAACGCCGCAATCACTCTGATGGATGCCGATCCGAAGAAACTAATTCACCGGAACGCCTTTAACGTGACCGCTATGAGTATCGATCCTGAAATGCTGGCTGGTTCCATTTTGAAACACATTCCTGGTTTCAGCATTGATTATAAAATTGATCCTGTTCGCCAGGGAATCGCTGATTCCTGGCCGAATTCTATGGATGATTCAGCAGCCCGGGAAGAGTGGGGCTGGCAGCCGAAATACGATCTGGAAAAAATGACGGAAGACATGTTGACCCACTTAAGGAAGAAACTGGTCTGATGATTTATGGAATTGGTACAGATCTGATCGAAGTGGACCGGATTGCAAAACAGGTAGACGGAGACACCCGCTTCAAAGAAAAAATATTTTCTGCCCGGGAAATCGTCTATTGCGAATCTTTTAAAGTGAACAAAGCCCAGCATTATGCTGCCCGCTATGCTGCCAAAGAGGCTTTTTTCAAAGCGATCGGGACAGGTTATCGTGGTGGGATTGCATTTCACGAAATATCTATTGAAAACGATGAGCTGGGTAAACCATCAATTGAATTAAGCGGAAAGGCTTTGGAATACGCAGATCAGCATGCCTTTGGAAAGATTCATGTTTCATTGTCCCATTTACGGGAATATGCTAATGCGATTGTTATAATTGAAATAAATGATAAGTAAGGAGAAGATATGCCTCTCAATCGTGTTCTGAAAGTAATTTTATCCCAGTTGGACGAGTTTCAAAAAACCGGGCGGGCCAAAGGAGTGGAAAAAGTCATTACCGGTGTAAAAAGAGCGTCCGGGGAATTTGGTCCGCGCTATTTACTCAGTGGTTGGGGTGATAAAGAATTTATTAAGATGAATTCCAATTCTTATCTGGGTTTGTCACTGCGAGAGGATATTATCGCCGCCGAAGAAAGAGCGGCGCAGAAATATGGTGTCGGACCCGGAGCAGTGCGGTTTATCAGCGGAACCCACCAGCCCCATATTGATCTCGAAAAAAAACTGGCGGAGTTACACGGGCGCGAATCTGCGATGCTGTTCAGCTCGGCCTATGTGACAAGTATGGGGGTGATTGTTCCATTGACCACGCCGGAGACGGTTCTAGTGAGTGATGAGTTGAATCATAACTGCATTATTCAGGCCATGCGTCTTTCCCGGCCGGCCGATAAAGCAATCTATAAACACAACGATATAATGGATTTCGAAAAACAGTTAAAAGCGAGTATCGGCAAAGGGAAACGGGCCTTGGTGGTAACGGACGGTATTTTCAGTATGCGTGGCGATCATGCGCCATTAAAAGAGTTGGTCGAAATCGCCCAAAAATATAATGACCAATTCGAAGAAGGTGTCATCACCCTGATCGACGATTCCCATGGTGTCGGTGCTTTTGGGAAAACCGGGCGGGGGACTGAAGAATACACTAGCGGAAAGGTCGACATTGTCGTTGGAACCCTGGGCAAAGCCTTCGGCGTCAATGGCGGATATGTGGTATCTGAAAAACCAATTATTGATTTTCTGAGAGAAACTGCGCCCATGTATATCTATTCCAATCCCATTACGATGTCCGAAGCGTCGGCTGCTCTGAAGTCCATCGAGATTCTGGATAGCCCGGAGGGCGTTAAGATTTTAGAACACCTGCGTGCTATGACGAAGAAATTTGAAAAAGGCCTGGTAGATCTTGGATTTGAGACAATCTCCGGTGAACACCCCGTCGTTCCGCTGATGGTTCGGGATACGGCCATGACAGCCGATCTGGTCA
>CAZAKB010000194.1:0-1256 GCA_964485475.1 uncultured bacterium | reverse complement strand
CACCCCGTCGTTCCGCTGATGGTTCGGGATACGGCCATGACAGCCGATCTGGTCAAATATTTAACGGAGAATGGAGTGTTGGGGACGGGTTTGAATTTTCCGGTTGTTCCCAGGGGTGATGAGGAAATCCGCTTTCAGGTCTGCGCAGACCATACGGAAGCAGATATTGATTATGTTCTATCAGTATTAAAAACCTATAAACAAAAATAGATTTATTCGATGACAGTGGATTTTGATCTTGGTTTCCGTGGAAACCAGGGGAAAAATGTATTTGTCCGTTGTTTGTACCGTTCAAACTGAACGTTTCCGGCGTATTTTCTTTCCAGTAACGGTACGCCGGATACTTTCGTAAGGAGATAGGTGATCAACAACGGGCTAACCACGGCCGTCCATCCATAGTGAACCGGTAATGCGAGCAGGAAAATTCCCCACCACATGACGACTTCACCGAAGTAATTCGGATGCCGGGTGTATTTCCATAATCCCGTCGTAATGATTTTTCCCTTGTTATCCGGATCTTTTTTAAAACGGGACAATTGTAAGTCGCCGACTGTTTCAAAAAAGAAACCGATCGACCAAACAATGCTCCCGATTGCTTCAATGATACCGACTGGCCGAAGGGGTGCAACCGAGATGACAACGATAGAATATACGACAATAAACATGATGATGCCCTGCAACATGAAAATCTGCAGATAGCTACGCGGGATAAACCAGATGCCCCATTTTTCGCGCCAGGCAGCGTAGCGAAAATCCTCACTCCGTCCACGATTTCGTAAAAAGATATGGCGCGCCAGGCGAAATCCCCAAAGGATTACAAAAATATAAGCAATTCCGCGCATGCCGGGAATCGGCCGTTGTATGATCATAAGAATGGTTATCAGAATAAATCCAAGACCCCAACCAATATCCACAATCGAGTTGTCCTTTAAAAATAGTGCCAGCAGAAAGAATAAGGACATATAGATCCAGATTGCCAATGCGACATCAAACAGTATATCTACCATAATTTTATCCCTTTTTAATTTTTCATTTTATCTTTGTCGGCAAAATATTTTCCAATCAATGTCAGGTTCCGACGTTCATTTTCGCTGAGTTTTTCGTAACCGGCTTGGTTTATTTTATCCAGCAGGCGGTCTAGTTCCTCTCGCATAGTCTGCTCGGTTCCATATAAATTCACATCCGGGTGAGTGGATTTTTTATCAACTTTACGAATTATATTTTTAAAAGGATTTTTTATGGATATGCGTGGTATT
>CAZAKB010000193.1:0-5024 GCA_964485475.1 uncultured bacterium | reverse complement strand
AATATTCCTGACCATATCTATTTCAAGGATATTAACAGCCGCTTTATTAAGATTAGCACTTCACATGCAAAAATATTTAACATGGACAATCCTGTGCAAGCCATGGGAAAGACCGATTTTGATTTTTTCATGAAGGAACACGCACAAGCAGCATTCGATACTGAACAGGAAATTATCATGACGGGCCGACCGGTCGTAGGGATCGAAGAAAAGGAGACTTGGCCCGATGGCCATAATTCGTGGGTCTCTACAACCAAGGTGCCCATGCGTGATGAAAGTGGAAATATTATTGGTACTGTTGGCATTTCCCGCGATATCACAGAGCGCAAGCAAGCCGAGGAGGCGTTGCAGGAGAGCGAAGCGAAATACAGACTTATGGTAGAAAGCTCCCGGGATGCGATCGTCATCAGTCAGAATGATCGGTTTATTTTCATTAACGACGCTTTCGCGAGTATGCTGGGCTATCAAAAAGACGATCTTTTCATGTGCAGTTATACGATAGTATTTACCGAAAAAGCAGTCAGTTTGCTCGAAGAACGTAGCAGGCAACGTGATGCCGGAATTGCCGTACCCGATCGATATGAAACGGTCTTTAAGAAAAAAGATGGTTCGAAAATTCCTGTGGAAGCCAATGTCAGGATTATTGACTATAAAGAAAAAAAAGCCACTTTTGCAGTCATTCGGGATATTACTAAACAGAAGAAAATCACGGCGGCACTTCAGGAATCCGCAGAACAATCGGAACATTTAAAAAACCTCATTCCGATCTGTGCCGGCTGTAATAAAATCCGTGATGATGAACGTGAGTTACATCCCTGGGTGTCTCCGGCTGTCTATATCAATGATCGTCTGACAAATGTTCAATTCTCCCATGGCATGTGCCCGGACTGTATGAAGAAGTGGTATCCGGAGTATGTGGCTGAAAAAAGTGAATCAGTAAAAAATGAATAATGATCGTTAAATGAGAAAATGAAATATTTACTTATAGAGGTAAAATTGTGAAATACAAATTGCAGGATTTAATTGATATAAAGCAATTCCAGCTGCTTCTTGATAGAATGAATGAGATTTATTCTTTTACAACTGCTATCCTCGATAATGACAGTAATATTCTGGCTGCATCGGGATGGCAGGATATCTGTACAAAATTTCACCGTGTCAATCCGGAATCTGAAAAAGAGTGCAAAATCAGTGACCAATACATCCTAAGTCACATCAATGAAGCGAATCCGGCAGTTTGTTATAAATGTGCGCATGGACTTGTTGATTGTGCAATGCCAATCATTATAGATGGAGTTCATTACGGAAACTTTTTTGTGGGGCAATATTTCCTCGAATCACCGGACCTGGATTTTTTCAGGAAGCAGGCTAAGAAATATGGATTTGACAAGGCTGAATATTTATCGGCTGTAAAAAAAACGCCGATCTTAACGAATAAACAGCTTAACGATTATATATTATTTGTTAAAGAATTGATAGAAATCATTTCTGATGCCGGATTGAAAAATTTAAAAGAAAAAGAAGCCCGGGAAGCCCTGAAGACGAGTGAAGAAAAATATAAAAATCAAGTCAATTTTCTGGACACCATTACTGAAAACAGCCCCTTTGCCATGTGGATTTCAGATACAGAAGGAGTATTGATCAGAACAAACAAATCATTACGAACGATTCTGAATGTGACCGATGATCAGGTTATCGGTAAGTACAATGTACTGCACGATGACAATATGATAAAACAGGGATTAATGCCGTCTGTACAGTCAGTATTCAATGAATTAAAAACCGCTCGCTTTAATATGTTCTGGACTGGTACAGAGGCTGGTGATGCCGACTTATCCATGGCTCGTGAGCTTTGGATTGATGTTTCGATGTTCCCGGTTCTGGATGAAAACGGGAAATTATTAAATGTCGTCTGTCAGTATGTTGATATTACCAAACGCAAACGGGCGGAAGAAGAATTGTTAAAAATCAGTGAACGCCTGGAACTTGCGATGGATGCGGGAGAACACGGCTTCTGGGATTGGAATCTTGATACGAATGATATCTATTTTAGTCCGTGTTATTATACAATGCTGGGTTATGAACCCGGTGAACTGCCAATGAAACTGGAAACTTGGATTAATCTTATGCATCCGGATGATAAGAAAACTATTGTGCCTGAAGTTGAAAATTACGTAAAGAATGCCCAATCTTATGAAGTTGAATTCAGGCTGAAAACAAAGGATGGAGGTTGGAAATGGATATCAGGTAGAGGAAAATCTTTTAAAAAAGATATAGATGGAGTTTCACATAGAGCTGTTGGTGTTCATGTCGACATCACCGATCGCAAACGGGCCGAGCAAGAACTTCAAAAACTCAACAAAGATTTGGAGCTCCGTGTCGCTCAACGTACGCAGCAATTAGAGGCTACCAATAGCGAATTACAATTCTTTGTTTATTCCGTGTCCCATGATTTGCGGGCGCCGCTTCGTTCCATTATGGGTTTTTCAGAAATTATTTCCAGAAGGTATATTGACAATTTAAACGAAGAGGGACTTGAATACTTTGGCTATGTTCTGGAGGCCAGCAAAAATATGGCTGCCCTGATTGAAGGTCTGCTGCTTTTCTCAAGACTTGCGAAAAGCCCGGTTGAGAAAGAATTGATCAATCTGAATGAAATTTTGCAATTGGTGCTTCAGAGTCTTAATCAGGATATTGTTGAGAACAATGCTAAAATAGATATTCCGGATACTCTGCCTGAAATAAAAGGGGACCGAGCCTTATTGAGTCAGATTTTTACCAATTTAATCCAAAACGCAATAATGTATCATCGTGCCGGAATGACTCCGGAAGTAACTCTGTCGGTTGAGGACAGTAAAGATAATATTATTGTAAAAGTGTCTGATAACGGGCAGGGTATTCCGGAAGAACACCATAAAAAGATTTTTAATATTTTTCAACGGCTTCATACGAACGATGAATGCCCCGGGACTGGTATTGGCCTGGCCATCGTTAAAAAAGCGGTTGTTGCGCTTGGTGGAAGTATCACTTTGGAATCAAATGTGGATAAAGGAAGTACTTTTTCAGTAATATTGCCAAAGAATTAAAAATTATAAAGTTAAGGAGTAGATGTATGGAAAAGCTAGCGCAGATTTTATTGGTGGAAGATAACAAGATGGACGTTGCCTTAACTCTCGATGCTTTTCGGGAAGCCCATTTGGCGAATCATATCCACGTTGCCCATAACGGAGAAGAAGCCCTGGAATATCTTTTTGGTGAAGGAAAATACGCTGACCGACGAACGTATCCTTTGCCAAATATCATTCTTCTGGATCTGAAGATGCCGGGTATTGACGGGCATGAAGTTCTTAAAAGAGTTAAGAACACTCCGGAAATTAAGCGAATCCCGGTAATCATTTTAACGTCTTCGAAGGAAGAGGGCGATCGTGCGTTAAGTTACGATCAGGGAGCCAACAGTTATCTGGTCAAACCAATTTCTTTTGATGGTTTCTTGGAAGTCGTCAGAAAAATAACCGATTATTGGATAACACTGAATGTCGAACCGCCGGTTAATGGGAAGTGAGAAGAGCAGTTTGCAGTCAGCAGTCGGCAGTCCACAGTCGAAAGACTGAAAATTGAATAAAGACCGAATATCAAGGAACTTTATATGAGCACTTTCAAGGATTTACTCGTGTATAAGAAAGCGTTCCAATTAGCCATGGAAATATTTGAAGCAAGTAAGGCTTTTCCAAAGGAAGAGATTTATGCTCTTACAAATCAGATAAGGCGATCTTCCAGATCAGTATGTTCGAATATTGGAGAAGGATATCGCAAGAGACGTTATAAAGCACATTTTATCAGTAAAATTTCTGATTCTGACATGGAAAATAGCGAAACCCAGGTATGGCTTGATTTCTCACTGGCATGTAATTATATCAGCAATGACGCATATGAAGATTTGACTGAAAAATCAAAAGAAATAGGAAAACTTCTAAATGATATGATGACAAATCCGGTGAAATATCAATGACAGTCGGAAGACTGAAGACTGCCGACTGCCGACTGCCGACTGAGTACTGTAGACTGAGAATTAAAAAACAGAAGATGAACAAGAAAGAAATCAAAATAGCAGGTTAAAAAATGACTGAGCAAATTCATATTCTTTACATTGATGACAATCCAATGGACCGGGCCCTCGTTCGTCATTCCCTTGAAAAAGAGCACCGCGGATTTATTCTCACGGAAGCAAGTTCTAAAAAAGAATTTGAAAAACTAATTCACGAGCAGACATTTGACTTAGTATTAACCGACTTCAATATCCTGGGGTTCGAAGGTTTGCAAGTGTTAGCCACCGTTCAATCCGTTTCACCGGATACTCCCGTCATTATTGTCACCGGGACCGGGTCCGAAGAGGTTGCGGTTGAAGCCATGAAACAGGGAGCAGGGGATTATGTCATTAAGACTACCAGTCACATAACCCGTTTACCGAAAACAATCCTCTCAGTTTTGGAGACAAAACGGATTCGTGGTGAAAAGGAAAAGGCTCAGATAGAATTAGCAAAAATGAATCGTGTTTATGCGGTAATTAGCCAGATTAATCAGCTCATTGTGCGAACCAGTGACCGGGAAAAACTTTTCTGCGAATCTTGTGACATCGCGATAGAGTTTGGAAAATTCCGCATGGCCTGGATCGGGCTTGTTGATGAAGAAAATAAAATTGTAAAACCCTTTTGCTGGTCTGGGCATGAAGATGGCTATCTGACAAATATAAAAACCATCAGAATTGATGATTCACCGGAAAGTAAAAGCCCAACTGGAACGGCAGTTCGTACTGGTAAATATTCTTTGTGTAACGCTATCGCCGAAGACCCGATGATTGCACCATGGCGGAGCGAGGCGCTTCAGCGAAGTTATCATTCCTCGATAGCGCTTCCTGTTAAACTCAATGACAAGGTGATTGGCACATTTAACCTGTATTCCGACGAACCCAATTTCTTTAATGAACAGGAAATAGTGCTTCTCGAAGAAGTTGTGGATGATATATC
>CAZAKB010000192.1:0-5054 GCA_964485475.1 uncultured bacterium | reverse complement strand
GCGGCCAGTAACGGAATTATAATTAAAAATGGGAGGATCATCCTGACAACCTCCTAATTTTAGTGATATCGAATGTCTTATACTTCTGAAATAATCTAATTGACAGCGCTACCAGCATTGCCGTGATTCCCAATTCAATAACGATTGATGTGAGAATCAACGCTTGTGGCAACGGATCGACCATATTGGAATTAATCCCATCTTTAACTAAAATGGCAAAACTACCACCTTCTTTATAGGCAAATAAAATAATCATCAGATTTACCGCATAGCCCATAATACCAAGAGACAGGATAATTTTGATTAGGTCCCGTTTTGTCAACGCACCATAAATTCCAACCAAAAACAGGGTGAAACAGAGTATATATACGGTCATTCTTCTTTTCCCCCTTTATCTAAATGAAAAACCGATAGAGTCCAGACCACAACGAACAGTCCCATACTGACTTTTGCACTGATTATAATGTTCAGAATGGGGATTGTACCAGCACTTAACAAGTTATATAGTTTTCCGTGGCTGATGAAATTTGCCAGAAAACCGCCACCAATCGCCATTCCGAGAATCCCAACAGCCAGAAAGAGCGCCGCACTGGATGATTCAACATCGTGTAAAAATCCGATGTTAACCCAGCGGTTGATGAAATTCCGACCATATGCCAGCATTACATTCAGAAAAGCCAGTGCGATGATAACACCGCCGGCAAATCCACCGCCCGGACTCAAATGCCCATGTAGTATGATGTAGATTCCATAGAGCAGGATCAACCAGACACTGATGCGCGTAACTGTTCTGACAATTAGCGTCATTCCTTCAGTTTGTTTCATGATCACCTCCTGCCAGGCCATTGGATTTCTTAGTCCGTAAAATTGTCAGTGCACCCAGGATTGCCGTAAACAGTACCGTCACCTCGCCAAGCGTGTCATAGGCACGATAATCCAGAATTATCGCTGTGACGATATTTGCAGACCCGGTTTCAAGACCTCCATTTTCAACATAATGTTTTGCCGTTGAAAAGATAGGATGTCCGAAACTGGGTAACGCTTTGAACATGTTAATACTCATCAACAGTATCAGTAATAAAGCGCTTATCGTGATTACTGTTTGTACAATGTGTGATCTGGATGGATCCTGAATGTGATATTCTTTCCCAATAAATGCTCTGACAAGAATGATCAATGCAAATATCTCAAAAAGGAATTGAACGATCGCTAAATCCAACGCTTGCAGGAAAAGAAATGCAAGGGATACGCCAAGGCCGACAATTCCAATCGAAATGACCGCTGATAAAAGGTCTTTCAACTCCAGTGCAATGATCGATCCTATAATCATAAATCCAATAATAAAGATCAACCAGGTTTCTACAGGCATTTAATCCTCCGGAAATGTATTTGAATTAACGTTCATCTATAGTACCACCCATAAAAGAATCAGCATTCCCAGCACAATCCATAGATTGTATAGCTGCAGCTGTCCGTTATGAATTGCTTTAAAAAATCGGGTTATTGAGAATGAACACTTACTGCTAACGTCGTAAATATCAAAGTATTTCTTCTCGGCCCCGTTATAGATACCTTTTAGCGGTTTCATATTGCGAATTTCATTATAGAATTCTGTCCCTAGTACTCTGAAATGTTCCAGCGCATCCATACCACCTAGGTAAATATCATCAAAGCGAACTTTACGGACTCCCCAGTAAATCAATAAACCAAGCAGCAATACAGAGCCAAATAGAAGTAACACTAGTGTAGGATTGTAGTAGCCCAGCATTACCGGCACTTTTAAACCGTATTCATTGATAATCGGACGAATAAAATGTTTGATTGGGATTTGCAACGCAAACAAACCAAACACGATACACAGTGTTGCTAATATTCCTGTTGCGATCCACTGATTTCCCGGTGCTTCTTTTATGTGATCCAATTTTTCCGGTCTACGACCCAGGAAAATCGCATGGATGAATTTCATAAAACTGGCCAATGTCAGGGCGCTACCGAATACCGCTAAAACAAGACAGATTAGCAACCAGATCTGGTATACAGGAGCAACGCCTTTTGCTAAATCCAACACACCCTGATAGATCATCCATTTGGAATAAAATCCATTAAATGGCGGTATTCCGGAAATCGCCAATGCACCAATTAGTGCAAATAAAAATGTCATCGGCATTTTATTGCCCAACCCGCCAAGTTCTTCAAGGTTATTTGTACCAGTTTGTTTCTCAACTGATCCAAGAGCCAAAAACAGATTCGTTTTGTAAATCGTATTGTTTATTAAATGAAATAATCCACCGATCAAGGCGATGATACTGCCACTACCAATTCCAAGAATCATATAGCCGACCTGGCTGACAGCATGGTATCCAAGCAGTTTGCGGCCATTATGCTGAATCATGGCCATCATTACTGCGATGATTATTGTAAGTGCTCCAATGGTAATCAGGAACAGGTGAATACCGAAATTCAAAACAAAAACAGACAGTACAATTCGGGCAAACAAATATATACCCAATAATTTATCGAGCGATGCCGGTAAAAAAGCGACACCTTCAACCGGCGCATCTTTACTGTAATCAGGAACCCAGGAATGCAGTGGAAATCCGCCACCCTTCGCAAATGCAGCGATAAGTAGCGCAAAAAATGCAATATAGGTAAGTTCACCGTTAAGACTGACCTTCAAATTCCATAAGCCACCGTTTAACTGTGGCATTAAAAACCATAGAAGAACAAACCCAAGAATTAGAAATACGTCGCTGCCACCAACAATGATAAAGGTTTTTTTGGCCGTTTCCGGAGTACTTTTTTCATCGCCCAATAAGTTAAACAAATACAGCGTGATTCCCGATACTCCCCAAAAGATTAAAAAACTCAGTGCATGAATACTTAGGACGGCACCATTACAAAATGCCAAAGTCATAGGATATAATACAAAAAAAGACTTCTGTATTTCCTTTTTTACACCTTTTAAGGAGAATAGTAAAATGATGATCGCCAGTATTTGGATGAATGAAATAATTAGCAGTGATAGTTTGTCAATAGAAAATATCGCTGTATTTGCCAATAATACATCGGAAACCGGATTCATAAATATCCGATAATTAAGAAATAGCAAATATAATACACTACATACTGTGAGAAATTTTCTCAGGATAACCGGCAGAAAAAGATTCAGTAATGCAATGATAAGCGGTACTAAAACAAGCAAACTTAAATCGTTAATTACCATGGATATCCCTCCGAATTCGTTCGGTTTTTTCACGAGATGATTTTAAAAGATCAAAGGAACTGGAATTGTGATTTTTATCGATGATCTTTAGCGATCGTTCGGTACAGCAATAGCACGGGTCAACGGAAGCCAGGGTAATCAAGGCATCCGCAATGGGAATTCCTTTACAGGATGCCTTGAAACTCGGAATATTGACATAACTGGGAGCCCTGACTTTGTGCCGTATCGGACGGTTTGTGCCATCGGACCGGATATAGTGAAATACCTCTCCACGCGGCGCTTCGTAGCGACCAATCCCCTCCCCCGGAGAAATTTCTTTCACGTTATTCAGCACCGGCCCAGTAACCGTTTCTAACTTACTTAAACATTGACGAATAATTTTTATTGATTCGATTATTTCCAATACTCTCACAACAAGTTTATCATAGACATCGCCGTTCGGCAGGACAATACGGTTAAAATCAAGCAAATCGTAAGCATCGGTTGGTTCATCTTTGCGAACATCACCCGGAACACCTGATGCTCTGGATGTTGGTCCGGTTGTACAATAAGCTATTGCATCTTCATGGGACAGTACGCCAACGCCTTTTAATCTGGATCTCAGTACCGGATCATCTTTAGCGGCTTTTGAAATCATTACCATTTTCCGCTCTATCATATCAAGATGCTTATGTAATTCGACAATCTTTGCCGAATCAACATCCTGAGCCACACCACCAACCCGCATCATCCCATAATGATTACGATTACCGGAAATAATCTCAAACATTTCCAGCACTGGTTCACGGTATTTCCAGGCCCACATCCATAAAGTATCATAACCAATAAAATGTCCAGCCAATCCCAACCATAACAGGTGACTATGAATCCTCTCAAGTTCCCCAACGAGGCTTCGAATATATCGAGCACGTAACGGAATTTCAATATTATCAATATCCTCAATGGCATGAACACAGGCCAATGGATGCGACGTTGAGCAAATTCCGCAAATCCGTTCAACCAGGTAAATCGATTGGGTAAAGGTTTTCATTTCAGAGATATACTCATGTCCCCGGTGCATCCAGCCGATTTCCATATCGATATCGACAACGGTTTCACCATCCACAGTCAATTCAAAATATTCGGCCTCTTCCAACAACGGATGAAACGGACCGATTGGAATTTTATTTGCCTTCATGCAGCCTCCTTGAATCTCAGCGGATTTTTTACCGTTCCCGGATGATGAATTGTCAATAGTTCTTCCATTCTTGGGTGTCCAATGAAATCAATTCCCCAAAGATCGAACATTTCACGTTCAATCCAGACAGCTCCCTCAATAATTGACGTAATCGAATTTACTTTTGGGTTCTTTTTATCCTTAATGACAATTCTGGGACAAAAATACTGTCCGGTTTTATCATGTGAGAAATGGTACAGTATCTCAATCCCGTGATACATTTCCATCGCCGTCGCCGTCGATAATCTGCATCCCAGTTTATTAAACAGATAATCGGCAATTTCCTGTATATCATCATTACTGACATTAAAATACAATCGTAGTTTCTTTTCGATTTTGGCGTGGATTTTCCCACCCATATCTTTCATAAATTGGTCAACTTCAGCCATTGAGAACTCCTACCAGTTTAACAACCGCTTCAATCATCGATTCGGGTTTGGGTGGACAACCAGGGATATACATGTCAATCGGGATAACTTCTTCCCGGTTTTCAACACGATTATAGCTATCTTTGAAACAACAACCCGAGCTTACACAAGTCCCTACTGCAACAACAAATATTGGTTTCGGAGCCTGTTCATAAATTTTCTTTATTTTTGGTGCGATTTTCTGATT
>CAZAKB010000191.1:0-5121 GCA_964485475.1 uncultured bacterium | reverse complement strand
AAGCCAATATCGCCCTGCGGTTCAAAGCAACTGAGAATTTAATCTTTGGGATTCAAGGTGAATGGATCAACAATCTTTACAGTGATTTAAATCCCTATGATTATCAATTAAACTCGATTCGATTGGGATCCTATACACTGGTTAATATTAACGCAAACTGGAATGTAAATGATTATTTATCCTTATCTGCAAAACTGAACAATGTGACCGATTCGTCTTATGAGACGATGTTTGGCTACCCGATGCCTGGACGTAATTTTACGATTGGTATTACTGCAAAATATTAAAAATACACAGGTGACTAATGAAATTTTCTTCATATAAACAGCATCAGGAATTTTTCAATGACAAAGCCGAGACCTGGAAAATCTCCGATAATCAGGTTCAGTTTATTAGACAGATGGGAAATCTGATTGATTTTAAAGGCACCGAGACTGTTCTGGATATTGGTTGCGGGACAGGTAACTTATTTAAAAGCCTGAACGACTATTTGCCGTTTGGGAAAATTATTGGTGTTGACTTCGCTTTTAAGATGCTGCAAAAGTGTCCGGAACATTACCCTGGGAAAATATTTACAGTCCAGTCACTCGCTGAACAATTACCCCTGCGAACTTCAAGTTCTGATATTGTATTTAATTATTGTCTGTACCCTCATCTGAAATACAAACATACTGCACTTAAGGAATTTCATCGAATCCTTAAGCCCAGGGGTAAATACTACATTATTCATCCGCAGGGTAGTCATGAAGTCAACTGTATTCACAATAAAATCGGTGTGCCGGTGTGTTATGATTTCATTGAGCCAATTGATTCGGTTGTAGCCATGCTTCAGATCAATGATTTTAACGTGATAAAGGCAATTGATAAACCGAATATGTTTTTTATTGAAGCCATAAAATTATAATGACGCGACGAGCGGCGTTTCGAATTATAAAATACCTGTAAATATTTGTCAATACCTTCTAATTTCAGAATAAAAATAGAGGGGGTTTATTATGCCAACAGAATTTGCATCACAAGCTTTAAGCAACTTACGAAATCCATCACTTTTTCAGTGGTACGTAATACCGCTATTTGCATTCGTTGTCTATGTATATGCTGTTGAAGTTGAACGCAAAAACTGGAGTTTGATTTTTGCCGGTCTGGCGTTCTGGGGAATGGACTGGTTCAATGAAATCTGGAACAGTCTGGTGTTTCATTTTACCAATTATGCACCGGTATGGGGAGCGCCGGGAAAAACAGCTTATTTAATTCTGATTGGATTAAATATCGAAATCTGTTTTATGTTTGCGATTGCCGGAATTGCTTTCTCGAAATTATTACCGACCGATAAAAAGTTAAAAATATTTGGTATTCCCAACCGGATATTATTTGCAGTGACTTTTTCGATATTCTGCGTTGTTGTGGAAATATTGCTAAACGCAGTCGATGCATTGACCTGGGATTATGCATGGTGGACGGCAAAATTTCCATTGTTCATTATTCTATTCGGATACTTGCATTTTTTCCTGATATCGTTCTGGGTATTCGATATGGAAACAATTCAGAAAAAAATCAAAACCGTTGGAATTATTTATAGTGTCGATATAATCGCCATCATCCTTTTTGGATTTATTCTGAAGTGGATTTGATATAAATAATGACACTTTTCCTTACAATTATCTACTGGGTACTCCTGATTTCTTCAATTGGTACAATTATATTCAGTTTGCCCGGTACTTTCTTTATCATTCTGATCAATTTTACCTATCAGTTGGTGGACAAGGTAGCAGGAATCAATTGGCGATTGATTATTGTATTGTTGATTATCGCAATAGCGCTTGAATTGGCCGAATTTATTATTACAGTTTGGAGCAGTAAACGATATGGTGCTTCCAAACAGGGGACGGTGGGTGCAATCATCGGAAGTATTATCGGAGCAATAATCGGGACAGGTATGTTTCCATTTTTAGGATCTCTGATTGGTGCATTTTTGGGTGCTTTTGCCGGAGCATTTCTGATTGATTTTATCAGAACAGGAGAAATTGCAAGATCATTTCAGTCAGGAATCGGAGCGTTTACCGGATCGGTTAGCGGAAAATTGATTAAGATAATTGGTGCAGTTGGAATGCTGGTGATAATTGCCAGATGACAGAAGGGAGTGTCATTTTTCAGTAAAATTGCGGACCCAGTCTATATATGCCAGGTTGCTATATATTTTTTCGGTTCGGTCGTTGTCATTAAAGTCTTTATCAAGATCATAGGCATCTTCCAAAAAACTAGTTGCGTTCAGTAATCCGGGAAGATGTTTTTTAAATATTTCTTTTGTCTCTTTAATATAAATATTTTTTTGTGGTCCCCGGCGCATATTTTCAATGGTTCGCATGCGATTGATGTAATCGGTTCTTTGTTTAAATTCTTCGATTGAATAATACCCGATATTATTTAATTGCCAGGCGGCGATATCATCTCTGGACACCTCCATTGCATGGAAGGCGGCTTTCTTTAAATAGTCTTTAGCAACAGTATAATTCTCTTTGATAAGTGCCGAATCAGCGGAGTTCTTGGCTGCATAAAAATCATTCCACATCTGCTGGGTAGTACGATTGTCAATAATTGTATCTTCCTGAACTGGTGTTTGAATACTCTTAACAGTATCGATATTGTTTTTGACAGAATCAGGAGTCTTGGCAGAATCGGATTTTGAACACATGATCCAAAATATTGAAATACCCAGAAAAACAGGTAACTTCGAAATTATTCGTCGGATAGGAAGCAATTGATTGGATGTGAATTTAGATGGACGCATACTTATTTAAAAACATTTTCTAACCGAAACATTCACCCCTAAAATCATTCAATACCTAGCATAAGACTAACTAAAATAAACGGAATCGGCAAGGATTTAATTGTAAATCAGGTTGATATTTCAGAATCATCGACAACAGAATCAAGGAGAAATAGGGCTAGATTGAAAGAATAACAATAATTCTATGTACCAGATGTTTAAACATTTTGGGCAGTTCACTATTTCAGATTATATTTAATGAAATTGGGAGTTCCTATGATACTATACTTACATGGATTTGGCAGCAACGGAAACGCATTTAAAGCACGGTTAATTAAAAGATTGTACCCGGAAATTCCCATTGTATCACCTGACTTGCCCTTTGAACCCAGTCGAGCAATTTCACTTGTTAAAACAATCATTGAACAGAGGCCCAAAAACGAAAAATGTTTGATTATTGGGAGCAGTCTTGGGGGTTTTTACGGCCTACATTTAAGTGTCACCTTAAATATTCCTGCCGTTTTACTGAATCCCACTGTCCAACCGGTAACGGATTTGAAGAAACGAATTGAAAATGAGACAGATTTTGATCATCAATTACTTAAGGGTTGGCAAAGTGACTATTTGGACCAAATGAGCAACCTGTATCATGAACCGGAAGATATTCGGAATTGTAATATTCATGTCTATTTGAACCGGGATGATGAACTATTGAATTATAGAATTGCTCAAAATTATTTTGAAAAATGCGGCTGTAAATTGACTATCAGCGATACCGGAGGACATGTATTTTTGAATTTTACAAAAATATTGCCTGAAATCATTGATTATCTTCATAATCTATAACGACTATTTTTTCAATTTGCCTTATATTATCAATCGATATTTTACTGTTGGGGTATTCAAGATTTTAAATAAAATATATACGCCGATTATTTTGATAAGAAAACTTTGTGTATTATTTTCGTTGGCAGGAGATGACGAATATTTCAGGAGATAAATGAAAAAAGTAATTACCTACGGAACCTTTGATCTTTTTCACTTTGGACATTTGCGACTTCTACAGCGGGCAAAGGTACTTGGAGATTACCTGGTTGTTGCAGTTTCAAGCGATGAATTCAATGCGATAAAAGGGAAAAAATGCACATATCCTTATGAACACCGGGCCAAAATTGTTGAAGCAATTAAATATGTCGATGAGGTAATTCCGGAGCATAAATGGGAACAAAAGATTGATGATGTTCAAAAACATAACATTGATATTTTTGTCATGGGCGATGACTGGAAAGGGAAATTCGACTTTTTGAAAGACTATTGTAAAGTTGTGTACCTGGAAAGAACGAAGGATATTTCGACGACAGAATTGAAGTCCAGCATTAGAAACGGTAAATAAAACCAGCAATGAACTATTCCCAATATATTATTTATTTGCCCTATAGACTTATCTGGAATTTGAAAAAACTCATGAGAATTTTATTTCATAAGGATATTGATATTGTTTTTTACTGTGGTACTCCTGTTGATTATGTTGTAGTAAAAAATGTCATTGAATTATTACCACGATGTCGCATTGTTGCAAAGAACAGAAAAATCAGAAACGTATTAATCAACAACTACGGTATTAATAAATGTGGTTTATATCCTGCTTATCCTGATGTATTAATTGCTACGCGCCATATCGCCAGGAAATTTCCGGAAAAGCAGATGATGAAATTTGGAATGCGACACGGCGCTTATCATTTTAAGGACTTTGTATCAGCAAAGAGATATAATGCATTTGATTACTTTTTGGTCACCTCCCAAAAAGAAGTTGAACTGGCGGTGCAAAAGGGAATCTATAATGCGGTCGCTGTTGGCTTCCCAAAACTGGATGATGCTTTTAATGGCAAGATATCGATTAATGACCTAACCGAATTAAAAAATGAATTATCACTTGATCCCAAAAAACCGACGATAATTTTTACTGCGACTTGGGAAAAATCAGGGATGTCTGCAGTAGAAAAATGGGCGGACAGACTATCTGAATTGGTTGGTGATTATAACGTTCTTGTGACACTTCATTCCTGGGTAACTGACAAGAATAGAATGATCATAAAAATGAATCATCAAATACACTATATAGAATCCAAAACTATTTTACCCTATTTAATGATCAGTGACGTGATGGTTGGTGATATCAGTTCGATAATCGCCGAATTTTGCGCTCTTGATAAACCGATAATTACCTTTCGAACGGGTCGGGGAAAACGAACGAATGATGATATTCTTGAAATGCTTGATCAAATTTCTTTCAGAGTTGATAGTTTTGAAGAATTGACGAGAGCATTGAAAAATGCAATTACAGATCCCGGTTA
>CAZAKB010000190.1:0-5138 GCA_964485475.1 uncultured bacterium | reverse complement strand
AAAATTCCCTGGATATCCTGATTATAGATGGCTTTAAAATCGAAATTTGCCACGAATTTCTGAAAATCAGAATTAGTGAAACATTTCTGAATATCCGGAATAGCGAGTGGGATTATAGTACCTGGCAATGGAAACAAAACACCCGATACATCGCTATGACTCTGATAGAACTGCTGGTATTCAGCACTGCCAAACCAAAATTTAGCGTTATCACCCTTTTCTAGGAAGCTATGAAAATCCTGCGCTGCCTGATCGACAAGCTGAGAGACTTCAACAGCCATTGGAACAAGTTTAAGTTGAGCAGGATTTGCCAGGATTGCCCGGAAATTGTCATCCTTCATCATGTTTTGGAAACCGGCACTCTGGACAAATTTCGCAACTTCCGGGTCATCACATTTAATGTCTTCCATCTTCATCTGCTGGCCCCGAAACCGGTCAACCTTCTCGACATTTCCAATGGTCCCGGCAACATCATCTCCAACCTGGGGAAAAACACCGGTCATACGTAAAACAATCAAGGCAAGCACGACAATTGACAATGAAAGTATCAGTATCTGGTTTTTTTTACTTAGTTTCACAATTTGACTCCTTCATGTATTTTTTTTGAATTTATTATAAAAATAAACTATTCTGTTCTTTAGATATGAATTCTTCTTTTAGAGATTGGTAATCCGAACCGCCGAATCAGGAAATACCTGTCAGGGATATGATTTACTCAATGCTTTGCATGGCTGCGGCTTTATCGGCTACAATCGTAAATAAGTTATCAAATCGACATATTTTAAATACTTCGAACACCGATTCCTGCATACCAAACAGGACAAATTTACCGCCTTTATTTGTGATATTTTTCAAGGTCATCAACAGTACCCGCAACCCGCTGCTGGATATATAATCCAGATGATTACAATCGCTTATAATTATGTTACTGCCACTGTCAATCATTTCTGTTACCTGTTTTTCAAATTCCGGCGCCGTCATGGTATCCAGGCTACCGATAATTTCAATGACAGTCGCCTTATTTTCCTGATAGGATTTTAATTCCATCTATTACCTCCCTAATATTATTCCTGATTGAAATTTCCCCCGAGATAAGTAATCACTAACATCGTCAGATCATCAGACTGTTCCGCCTCAAGCGTAAAACCCTTCACCGCACTTTTCACGGCCAGAGTAATTTCTTTTGGATCTTGCACGTCCTTCATCAACTTTAGCGTATCCAGCAGACGTTTTTCTTTAAACAGTTCCCGGGCTTCATTCTCCGCTTCCGTAACACCGTCAGTATATAGTACAATTCTGGTACCCGGTTTAATCATTATTTTACCGGTCTGATAGGGTTCAGCCTCCATTACACCCAGTGGAAATCCATGTACCGTATCAAGCGCTGTTATTTTGCTGTTTTCATCCAAAACAAAGGGCGGATTATGACCGGCATTACAGTACTCCAGCTCGCCGGTTTTCAAATTTAATATAAAGTAGAAAAAAGTGACGAACATCGAAGCATCATTTTCAGTGCATAAATCAATGTCCATACTGGTTACGATTTTCCCAGGGCTTGCATTCTTCATATTCATTGACTTCGCTCGTAACAATGTACGGGTCACCGCCATGAATAATGAGGCCGGCACACCCTTTCCGGAAACATCCCCAATCGCAGCACCCAGACGATCTTCATCCAGCAGAAAGAAGTCATAGAGATCACCACCAACGGCTTTGGCGGATTCCAGAATACCATAAATATCCACATCGCTCCGATCCGGAAAAGGTGGAAAAGTCCGCGGGATAATACTCATCTGAATGTCATGGGCAATACGTAATTCGCCTTCGATTTTTTCCTTGTCGGCCGTCGTCCTTTTCAGATTTTCAATGTACTCCGCCAAGGCGATTTGCATCTTTTCAAACGAATGCATCAACTGCCCGATTTCATCATTGGTATCAATTTTGGGCAATGCCGCATTAAAATCACCCTGTCCGATAAGGGTCGTTGCCCCGGACAAGCGCCGGATTGGTTCGGTAATTCGCCCGGAAATAAGTGAAATCACCCCAAACAACGCCAGAATTCCGAGAACGCCGATGATACCGATATTCCGATTCAAATGACTTAAATCGGCAAGGAGTTCATCAACCGGGATAACAATTCCCATCGAGTAGCCGCTGGACGGAAATGGCGCAAAATGCAGAAAGACTTCTTTGCCTGAAAAAGGATCAACGATAGTCATAAAACCCGTTTCACCCCGCACCATCTTGCGACCTAAATCCCGTATTTTTTGATCACGATGCAATTCCGCAATATCGAATATACTGGTGTTCATAATGTCGTCCGGATTCGGATGGACTAAATACTTCCCGCTTTGAGAAAGAAGAAAACCATAGCCGGTCTCGTAAATCGAGAGATTATTAAATACCTGAGTAAGCCAAACCAAGGAGATATCAATCGTAATAATCCCACGGAATTCGGTTTCTCTGTTTTCCAGAACAGGCCAGTAAAAAGGAACTGAATAGGTCGCCATGATAACATCCCCGCCACCCTCATCAAAATAAGGCTCGGACCAGATTGGTTTATCTAATTCTTTTGGAATCTGATACCAATCCTGGAGGTGATAATTGTATGCGGGATCGTTTAAATCCGATTCGACTACCTGCTCACCATTTTTAAAATAGTACGGAGCATAGCGCTGCTGGTCCGGAAAAAAGGCACCTGGTTCGAAAGCTACTGTCGATCCAAATACCTCGGAATTTTTTTTGACTATCGTTTCCACAAGACAGTGCAATTTGTCCTCATCGAATATTCCGTTATCAAGGACAAAAGCCAGGTTTTCCGGAATTTTCGCCGAAGGTCGAAACACGTTTTCGATAGAATTCACTGTTTCCATGGTCAAATGCTGAGCATTTTTTCGGGCACTTTCCAGTATCAACTTCCGGGATACTGAATAATAATAGAAAAAGAGGACGGTCATTACCAGGATAGTCCCTGTTAAAATATAGGCGCTAAGCTTGAATCTCAGTGTTCTATTTCTCAGCATATTTTCCTACAGGCACGTAAAAGTTTTCAAAACTCGTCACTGTTTTGACCGAGCCATTTTCGATCAATATTTTTCCGGACATCTCGTAAGCATCGGGCGTAAGATAAGTCGTAAACTCCGTTTGACCATTCGGAAGAATGATATCCTGCATCCGTGCCAGCATCCATTGCTGATGGGCCAAATTTGCAGGAATATGGGCCTCTTTCATTTCCCCAATAACGATATTCAGCGCCTCAACGGGATGATCAAAAGCATAGCGCCATCCCTCCATAGTCGCTTCTACAAATCGCTTACAGACTTCGGGGTTGGCATCATAGGTCGAGCGTAAACAATAAATACCATCCTCAGGTACATTGAATCCGTAATCGGACATATAAAATGTCGTCAGTTCGTCAGGATTATAGCCACAATTCAAGATAGTATGATATTCATTGTACCACATAACATTAGTGACATCGGTCCCGCCATGCAGGAATATATGAATTCCCGTTGCGATGGGAATAATATTTACATCCAGACTATTATTTTTGATAAATGCCAACGGAATATCAGAAAATTCTTCCTGGTAGAGGCCAATCTTTCGATCATTTAAATCATCCGGTTTTAAAATACCACTGGATTTCTTAGCCACTAATATCAGGGCGGAACGACGGGATAATTGTGCAATATTGATTAGAGGAATCCCTTGCGCTGCAAGTTTAGTAGCATTTAACAGAAAATAAGTACCAAACTCAGCCCGACCCGATGTCACACAATCATTCACCGATACATTTGGCCCCCCGGTTATAATCCTAAGATCAAGACCGAACTTTTGATAAATTCCCTTCTCTAAAGCCACATAATAACCAGCAAATTGTGCTTGCGGCACCCAATGAAGAACGAGTTTTATGGGTTTATTAACAGTAAAACTTTGGGCGTTCAACAAAAATGAACAACAAAACCAAACAATCGGAATCAATAAATTTTGTTTTGTTTTGAGAGGCATCTGAATCTCATTAAATCGTGGTAAAAATAAGATATTACTCCCTTACATAAAAGGTTTTTCATGGATAATCAGACAAATTGGGAATTATTAAACCTCAAGTAACTTATAAATATTGTGTTTGCAGCATTCCGGCAACCGACTCATCAAAAAGTTCACGTTTTTGTACACGATCGAAGGTGGACATGAGGTCGGGAACCCGTGCCCGTCGTTTTTGCTCATGTTGATAATCCTCCACAATTTTGCCTCGGTGCATCATAATGATCCGGTCTGGCAAATCCACCGCCTGCTGCATGGAATGTGTGACCATTAACGCGGTGAGTTTTTCCCGTTCAATGATGATTTTTGTCAGCTCGGCCACCTTTGCAGCGCTTTTCGGATCCAGAGCTGCTGTATGTTCATCCAGGAGCAGAATCTTGGGTCGGGTCCAGGCCGCCATCAGCAGGGTCAATGCCTGCCGCTGACCTCCTGAGAGCGTCCCAATCGGATTATCCAGGCGGTCTTCCAGTCCCATTTTCAGCGTTCTGATCCGGTCAGCGACATCGTCCCGGAAAGCCCTGGTCACAGCAAGACGGAGAGATCTGTGTTGTCCCCGTTTCATGGCAATCACGATATTTTCCGCAATGGTCATATCTGCCACCGTGCCGGCAAAAGGGTTCTGAAAAACGCGGCCAATAAGGGATGCCCGTTTGTATTCCGGCCAGTATGTAATATTATGGTTCTCCAGATGAATGCTTCCCATATCCGGTACAAAGGTTCCGGCAACCGAGTTGAGAAGAGTGCTTTTACCTGAGCCGTTTGTACCGATGATGGCAGTAAAACTTCCCTTCTCAAGAATCAGACTTACATTTTGCAGGGCCCGGACTTCGTTGGCGGTATTGGCATGGAAGGTCTTGGAAAGTGAGTCAATTTTTAGCATAACGGAGTCCTCTTGTGAGTTTTTTACTCATGGTTCTGAACCAGTCGGGTGCTACCAGGGCCGCAAAGACAAAAAATGCCGTGACCAGCTTAAGATCATTGGGATTCAATCCCCACCGAAGTGCGATCGCAATAAGCAAACGAAAGAGAATGGTGCCCAGGATAACACCTATAATCGTCAGCCCGATACTGCTGCGACCCACCAGTGCTTCCCC
>CAZAKB010000189.1:0-5197 GCA_964485475.1 uncultured bacterium | reverse complement strand
CGAATTCAGATCCAGCGTAAATTCCACATCTTCAGTCGCTGTCACACTACTGGGCAGACTAATAAAGGCTGAGGGAACATTCTGAACTCTCAGGTAAAGCCGCTCGGTATCACTGCCGCCATTACCATCATTAAATGTAACATCCACATAATCAAGACCGACATGGCGATTATCCGGTGTACCGCTGAGTGTTCCATTTACTGTACTGGTCGTCGTCAACCAGTTGGGCTTATGATTAATCGCATAGAGGGCACCTTCGCCATCAGCTTCGTCGTCGGCCGTAAAGTCGATCGTATATATAATGTCTTCGGTAATGTAGGTCGTATCAGCAACCGTTGAATTCGGGTTGGATATCGAAAATTCCGTTATTGTTGGAGCGACATTCGCAATCGACAACGTAAATTCGATATTGTCCTGACCTTCATTACTATCCGTAACAATAATATTGATCGAATGATTACCCACCGACGCATTCAGCGGAATACCGCTTAAGAGACCAACCGGAGTCAGTGTAATGTTTGCCGGTAATTCGGTATCTGAAGTATATGTCGGAGTCCATGTATCTTCATCGGAAGTGAATTGAAATGAATAGTTTACTCCTTCGGTAGCCGTGGAAGTGGGACTGAGGCTTGTGATGGCCGGCGGATCATTGGTCACTTCTACTGTAATATTTAATTCCTGCTCACCATTATTCCCATCCTGATAACGAATTCTAACCCATTCAGAATTTGACACATCATCATCCCGGGGAGTGCCTCCCAGCACACCGGTACTGCTGTTGATTGTCATCCAGTCCGGTGCCATTACCAGGTTGTAGCCACTGGCGTTTGGCCCTTCATCACCTTCGTCATTAGCGTCAATATTCCAGTTCAGAGTCTCGTCTTCAATAACAATAATATTATCAGTAGTCGTAAAAACAGGCAGACTGTTGTTGACGATCAGTTCTAGCTTCTTCTCACCAAAGTCACCTTGTCCATCATCAACACGAACCGTAATTGAATCTTTGACTACCTGAGTAACATCGGAGTTAGTCGGAGTACCACTGAGCAAACCGCTTAAGGTATTGATACTAATCCAGTCGGGATGAGTACCGACCAGAGAATATGTTAAACCGCTCTGATTGGGTGGATAAGCAACCATCTGATAAGTATAAGCCGAGTCTTCGGTGGCTGTATCGAGAACATTATTACTGATTGTGGGCGCAAGATTCGATACCGTAATCGTCCAGGACTGAGTGACAAATCCGGAATTTCCATCATCCACCCGAACCGTGACATTATGAGTACCAACATCATTATTCTGTGGTATTCCCTGGATAAATCCGGTTGATTCCAATATCGACAGCCAATCCGGAGCGGTGGTCAGCGAATAGGTAACATCGCCAATCCCTTCCTCGTTGCTTTGAACATCGTATTGGTAGGCAGTATTCTCCGTGGCTGTCGTTGGGGGCGATGAGGAGATTACCGGATTTAAATTGGTCACGGTTACTGTAAATGAAATAGTACTGGATCCGCCGTGATTGTCTGTGGCAATGATTTCAAAATTCCCATCGCCGACATGCCTGTTATCAGTCGGCCAATCCAGCAAACCACCAAAGGTCAGTCCCGTTCCACTTTGTACGCTTCCAGGCATATAAGTCACATTTGGATTATTATCATCATCGGTATGTAATTGAATTTCCAGATGGGTATTCTGCACAATTGTCGTATCTGCCTGCGGAGTAAAAACCGGATTACGATTGATAACGGCTATTGAGAATGTGTGAGATATAATTCCGCCGTTTCCGTCATCGACCTGAACAGATACCGTTGTATCTCCAACATTACTGTTATCTGGCGTACCTGTTAGTTCCCCGGTGGATGCATTTAGATTTAACCACAACGGATGAATCAACCAACTATAGACTGCACCTTCACCTTCATCATCATAATTAATGTCATATATGTATTCACTGTCCTCGTTTACACTGGTTACTTCTGTGGATTCTTTTTGTGGCATCCGGTTTTCAACATGGATCGTATAGCTGGCCGTATCAGATTCTGTTCCATCTGATACATACACAGAAATATTGAAATCACCAACATTCTCGTTATTCGGAGTGCCACTTAACACACCGGAACTCAGATTAATCGTCAACCATCCAGGCAGTCCAACTCCATGGTAAGTTATGGTTCCCTGTCCATCATCGTTTGAGGTAAATTTATAATAATACTCCTGATCTTCAGAAATATCATAAACCAGACTAGTGGTATCAATCTGCACGGGATCATTGGCCACATTGATCACGAATTGGGTCGTATCTTTTCCGCCGTTTCCGTCATCGAATTCAAGGTAAAACGAGTTCGATCCGACGTGAGCGTTTGTGGGTGTTCCAGATACAACACCGCTATTTGTACTCAGTCCCAGCCAGGTCGGATGCAACTGGATATCATCGAGAAACCGATAAAAAGTTGTTCCCAATCCCTCATCATCGGCATTAATATCAAGCGCAAAGCCGGCTCCTTCTGTCGCACTGTGTAATGTTGATGTCGTAATTATCGGTTTCCGGTTGACGACCGTTAAATCATATGACAATGTATCCGTAGAGCCATTATCGTCATCAACGATAACTTTAACTGTTTCGGTGCCTACGTATTCATTATTCGGAGTACCATTGATGACACCTGTAGGGGCAGCTATTCCCATCCATTCCGGTTGGAAACCAGCCTGGAAATAGTACACCGTGTTGCCCTGTCCTTCATCGTTGGCACTGAGGTCAAACCCAAAATAATCATCTTCATTAATCTCAGTTGGCGGGGCATTGGTAAAGATCACATCGCTATTGCTTGTCGTTAAAACAAACGTCCAGTCCACGGCCGACAGAGAATCATCCCGGGCCCTGACTGTCACCGTCTGGGATCCCACATTACTATTATCAGGAGACCCACTGATTGCGCCGGTCGAGGAATTCACGACAACATTATCACCGCGAGTAATTAAATAAGTAATATGATCGCCATGAGGCAGATCATTGTCGTTCGCCGTGACAGTAATATCTAATTCGCTGTCTTCTGCAACAAAGACGGTATCGTCGGTCGTATTTACCCAGAATGGCGGATCATTCATATTTTGAACATGGATAAAAAAGTCCATATAATCCGTCAGGCTACCATCAGTCACAGAAACCTGAATCCGGTGCTCGCCCACATCATCATTATCCGGTGTCCAAGTTATTCGACCGGATGTGGCATTAATTGTCATACCTTCGGGGGCCACCGCCGCAAAGGCAAAAGTAAATGCGTCACCATCGTCGTCAGTCGCACTCAGCCAGGCACTCCAATAGATATCCTCAGTTAAATTTGTGTCCTCTACTGCAGCAGTAAAATAGGGGGCCGTATTTGCGAATACTCTTACAAAACTGAATAAACAGATTAAAAATACAACTATTTTCCGATTCCGCTGCATGGTTTTGAAAATTGCCCCTTTACCGAAAATATAACAACTGCTTTATCGGTTTATCTTTGATTGTTTCTCTCCATGTTTGAGTGTTTTTCATTCATTAGGAATTTACACTAATAATGATTCCATTCACCGTGACCAGCGTCATCGAACAGAGTTGATCTGTCGTAACCAGAAATTCGCCTGTTTTTCGGTACTTGTACCATTTAATGCATGAGTAAAATATTTTCGAGATTCTTCGATCTCTCCCTGGTAATAATAAAACTTACCGATTTCTAAAACTGTTCCCATATCCGCTGGATTCAGTCTAATCAGTCGCGAATAATAACTAAGAGCATCATTGTAATTGGAATCCTTCGCATGAATTTGACCGAGATCATCCAGTGCTGCCAACATCCAACTGTATGCATCGGGGTTTACTTCCCGGGCTTTTCGAAAATAATCCAGCGCGTCCCGATGATCACCGGATTCCCGGGCAAGCAAACAGTTGATATAGTAAATTTTGGGAATCCATTCCTGTTTTATTTTCATTCCATTCGGAGAATTATCAATTCTCTGAAATTCCACCAGCGCTTCACCCCATTGTTTCAAAAAGTATCGTGATCTGGCAATATAGGACAGCATTGCGGTACGATCGGAGCAGACATCGGCTACCTGTTGAAAAAAGAGAATACAGGATTGATAATCACCGGTTTCATACAGTGCTTTGGCGAGCTCTACATAGCTTTTTATAAACAAGGGGTCGTGAACCAAACTTTTTTGATAGTAGGTCACTGCCTTGTCAAAATTATCATTCGCCTCACAGACCCGAGCCAGGCCATAGAAAATTTCTCCATTTAGTTCCGATTGCTTCAAAACCAAACTCTGAAATATATATCCGGCGGAATCCAGCTGCCCTTTCTTAAAAAATGCAAATCCCTTTGCAGCGTCCGCTCCCTGAAACTCCGGCTGCAAAAACCGACTTCGGTAAAAATCAATTTCCGCAACGGTATTGGCATTCGTTTGTTGATATATTCGCCCCTTATAGTAGGAGGCCACCGATAATTCCCGGTTTCCACCCGTTACACCGGAAAGTATTTCCAGAGCACGTTGATAATCGCCGGTTTTGTAAAGAAACTTACCATATTCCAGATAGTGAACATCCTTCACTTTTCGCGACCGAATGACCTTCTCAAAACTTTCCCTGGCATCACTATACCTTCCCATGATTGCCAGACGCTGGGCATAGTGAAACAAAGAATCATCAACAATAGCTTCTGGTACCGATCCTTTTACTTGTCGGGCCTTGGACCTGTAACTGATCAATGTATCCAAAATATCCGACGTTATCGGCAGATAATACGCCGCCATCGCACCGGAATGATAGCTAAGTTTTTCTTCTTGGTCATCTTTGGATTTTGTTGTTTCTTTGGCTGAATTCATCTGCAACTCGGTCCAGCTGGTGATTTTCTTTTTATAAAAATCACGCTCTTTTTGAAGATTCATGATCTGCTGTAACAGAGACTGATTTTTCTGCTCAACCTGGTTTATATCCGATGTCGTAGCTGACGCGGACGAAGAACGGATCGGCGTTGTGGTTGTTGGCCGGCGGCGTTGAGCGCTGAGCGGAAGTGATAAAACCTGAAGAAATACGGTCGTAATTAGAAATAATATGGGAAGTTTAAGTTTTCTATTCATAGGATGTCTCGTAATAATTACTCCAGAAACCTCACCTGATCCATGGTCAGAGTAATCGGATCAGAACCCGGCAAAGCCAATA
>CAZAKB010000188.1:0-5210 GCA_964485475.1 uncultured bacterium | reverse complement strand
AATCCCGGGCAGGGACTGGAAATTCCCTGGAACGATCCGGATTTCAGCCGGCGAATTTTAAAAGACCAACTTAATCCCGATAATGATATTGCCAGCCGGCGTCCCGGCGCTATCGACAAACATGTCCAATTTATCCATCACCATCTGCTTGGCGGAAAGAGAACGACTGTTTTGGATCTCGGATGTGGGCCGGGATTATATTCCCACAGATTAGCAAAACTTGGACAGCATTGCACCGGAATTGATTATTCACCGGCGGCAATCGAATATGCCCGGCAATTTGCCACTGAAAATAAATTAAATTGTACATTCATTCTCGCTGATTTCATGAACACAAACCTGGGAAACGATTACGGTTTAGTGATGCTGACATTTGGAGATTTCAATGCGCTTTCCCGAAAAGATGGAAAAACTCTGATTCAAAAAGTGTTCAATTCACTCTGCCCGGACGGACTTTTTCTAATCGAGGGGCTGACACTGGATGGAATCATAGAAATCGGCGAACGGGAATCCAGCTGGATGACGGTCGAATCCGGTATATTTTCCGATAAACCCTATCTTTTTCTGGATAAATATATCTTCAAAAAGACCGATAATTTGGCTTTCGCACATTATTTTATTATTAATTCAGAGGATTCGGTTGATCATTACCATCAACGCTATTATGGATATTCCGATGATGAGTATCAAGAGGAACTCCTGGAAGCCGGTTTCGATAGTGTGGAATTCTATCCGGGTTTCGGGGCTGGAAGTCACGACTTTGCAGATGACCTTCAAATGATCGTTGCCCGAAAATAGGAATTAAAAAATGGCAGAAAATATCTCCCAAATAATACAGTCACTGGTTGATCTCGAAACAGAAGGCTGGAATTCAAAAAATCCCGATCTCTTTCTTTCAATCATCCACCCTGATATGGTCTGGCCCTGGCCACCCACAGTCAATGATCATAACCCAGGTAAATGGGAATTTGTGATGGGCCGTTTTGATCGTGAACGCTGGCGTAAAAATTGGCAGGAGATATTCGATACTCACGACCTTATCCACAATAACCGTAATACTGTTAGGATCGTTGTTACCAAAGAAGAAGACGGTGCCTTCGCCGTAGTGGATATCGATACGCTCTGGCGAAATAAAAAGAATGGTGAAGATTTTCATTGGAAAGGCCGGGTCTGTAAAATCTACACAAAAATGCCCGATGATCGCTGGCTACTCATTGCTCACACCGGGGCGCTGGATTATTCAAAATAAGGGGTTATTTTTATTATTCAACGTAAGTTTGATTTAAGAAGATACTCAGAAGATTAGCAATGGTAACTGTTAAAACAGTTGATTTTTCTCTAAAAATTAAGTGTATCCCCGAATTTCCCATCAGGGACATCCCCCGTTGGAGAATTCGGGGAATATCTCCATAAAACCCGCTATTAGAGAATAAGATTGAATAAAATTGACTGATTTTAGCAAGCCTTTAAACCCACAAATTAGCATAATTTATCAAGCCAGAATTTATCTATGTTATTGTATTTTAGGGAAGTACCCCGGGAAGGGCTCGAACCTTCAACCGTCGGCTTAAGAGGCCGCTGCTCTACCATTGAGCTACCGAGGCGTAAAAGAGCGGATTAATTTAAGATAAATCCACCGAAGTGTCAACAAACTGTTCAGTCTCAATATGCCCCTTGTAAATCACAATATTTCATGTATATTTTTTATAGAATGATTGAATATTATTCGCACATCAGAAAAACCCTGACAATTCTATCGGGATTTTATTTTCCCCGATATTTCTTCCAATCGTTTAAGTTACTGTTTTTGATTCAACTCTTGTTTCAAGGAATAATGCCGGGACTGAATGCAAACGAAATTCCCGTTTCCTATGATTTTGATATCCGCTTTTCCGAACCGGGTCATTCCGTTTATATTCATCAGAATATTAAAATACTGAATAATTCCATCTTCGATCTTGATACAATCTATTTTCATATCAGTCCGAATGCCTTCGCATCCTCCCGAAGTCAATTTTATCAGGACAGCGAAAATCTGCTGAATGAACCGCTCCGTTTGAATATTCAGACTATTACGGCCGAAGGAAAGGCATGCCGCTTCAATATTCTGAAAATAATGAGTATAGCTGTTATTCTTCCTCAAATTATCGCCGCAGGAGACAGTATCACGCTTGAAATTGACTATACCATGACCATTCCGGAAGGCAAACACCCATCCTGTCCCAGCTATAGCGGTGTAAATTTTCGATTGATTAATTTCTACCCGAAAATCGAACAGATATCTCCACGCGGATGGACCCCGGGAACCTATGAACACCTGGAACAATCCGGTATTTCATCGGCGGTTCACGGTTTGAGAATTCATTTGCCCGACAATTATTCAGTGATCAGCTCATTGGATATCGATACCGTCTTCAATTCCGGAGAAAAGGAAATAATTCACCGGTTCCGAAAAGCAAGTATCCGGGACCTGGCCATCGTTTTTTCATCCAATCAGACCGTCATTCCCTTTCAGCATAATAATATATCAGTTCAATTGATGGTACCAAAAACCGTGGAACGGCGATTCCGATTATCCAAAAATATATTGCTCGAAAAAGTGACAAAAAGCATTCTTGACGACTATTCTGCCCGGATAATTCCATACCCCCACTCCCACCTGGCAGTTAGCAGTTCCAATATTCCCGGTGGTATTACCACGTCCAACCTGATTATTCTGGGAGCCCGGGAAATAAACGATATTTCTAACCTGGATTACAATTCAATCCATCGCTATGCCCAGTCGATTGCCGATCAGTATTTTCACTATTATGTCTTTGAAGATCCCGAAGCATCGGATTGGATTAATATCGGTCTGGCTGCTTATACGGCCAATACCTTCATGGACAGCAAGTACAAAGATTTATTGAAAATCTACCAAATGCAGATCCCCACGGAATCAAAACCAACCGATACCATGTTACGTCTCGCCACCTTAGCCGCAGATCAGGAAAAAATAGGCCGGCCACTCCAATCGCCCCTTACCAAAAGTAATACTCCCCTTCTGATGGAACATATCCAGTATTATAAAAGTCAGAAGGTGCTGGAGATGATCCATTACTATGTCGGAGATTCACTCTTTCAGAGCAGTCTTCTGGAATTTCTGGAGAAATACCGCTACCATCCGACCCAGTCTCAGGACTTTATCGGGATACTGGAAGAAAAAAGTGGAAAAGACCTGTCGCTTTTTCAGGAATTATGGATCGATGCGGAAAATATCCCCGACATTAAAATCAAGCAGGTAAAGCGTTCCTATAATTCAATAGGCGACCGATACACAACCAGGATCATTACCCAGGGCGAAGCGCTGAAGGTATTACCAGTCGAAATTGAAGCAGTGGACCAGAAATTTGATACCCTGCGAAGCTTTAGCAATATCTGCCGCAACGGACGGGACACCATCCTGTTTTATTCTCAATTACCACTCCGAAAAATCGCTCTGGATCCACATCGCAATATCTGGGAGTTCAACCGCCTGAACAATCACTACCCATCGAAAATTCTATTCAATTTTTTAATCGCCGCTCCGACGATCGATGCCTATCAGATATTTTACTACCCGACTATCGATTTCAACGAACGGGACCTCAGCCGTATCGGTTTAAAGTTACGCGGCCGTTATTGGATTAATATGCGTCCGATTTTTCCATCTCAAAGTCTGGACGAATGGACCCTGGGTCTGAATTACGGAATCCGCAGTAAAACTGTCGGTTACGATGTCAGTTACAGTACTTCAATCCTGGCCCTGTTCTTCCGACCCCGCATTCGTTTTCGCTCCCGGGATTATTTCGGGCTGAATGAAACGTCACTGAGTTCGGAAATCTATATCGGAAAGATCAATTATCCCCTGCTGCACAAAATTCAGGGCTATAAAAAGTTAAATATTGGTGTCCAGTACCAGAACGTCCGCACTCTCGAATTTCTGAACACAAACAGCTGGCAAACAGGTAAATTATTGAATCCCTATGTGGAGTTTGTCAATTTTCACAACTGGGGCGATTTCCGTCACATTACCCGCCTGAATTTCAGTGCCGGTATTCCCGAACTGGATACAGACTATCGTTTTCAGAAACTGATTTTCGATACACAGGTAAAATACCGGCCTGGGCGGAATCTATGGCTTTATCAACGATTGTTCCTGGGAATCTCAGGTGGACTGATACCATTGCAAAACTATTTTTATTTCTTTGGAAAAAATACCCTGGATAATATGAGTTTCGAATCCTTTCGCCTGGTAAAAGGGGCCGGCGATATGCGTGGCTATGGCGCCGCATCGCCCAAAGGCCGGAATATCATTACCGGTAATACCGAATTCCGTTGGAGTTATGTCGCCATCGAACCGACTGTGTTTGATCTGATTGTCTTCTTTGACAGCGGTCTGATTTCACAGTCTGTCTATGATATTCATCCGGGGCAACTGAAATTTGACGCCGGTATCGGGACCGAGTTCAACGCGCTGGAGACTTTTACAGTCGGAGTACACCTGCCCTTCTGGGTATCCCATCCGGTGGACGACAAGCCCCAATTTGCGCCACGCTGGGTACTGTCAGTCGATTTGAATTTATAATTTTATCCGCGGGCCGGATTAGAATTCCACTCCAAGACCTACCGAGCCGGTCAGCGTAAATCCCCGTAGCTGATCGGTTCTAATTTTAATATTGTCCCTATACCGTTTTTCAGTCTCAATAAAATACTTTTCGCCAAGACTCATAAATAACAAAATCCCCGGGAATCCAGAATTATAATATACATTGATATCAACACCGAATCCCAAACCAAGATTGAAATTATCTATAATCTTCTGCTCATCGATCGGTTCTCCCTCGCTGGCATAATAATAATCAGCTCCACCTGAAAGGTAAAAGAGCATATAATCCCGACGTATCAGGTTTTTTTGATATTCCAGGCCAAAATTATATTGAATTGTCTTATCCCTGAAATCAGTTACATTGCTTTCTCTTTTATCCAAACCTGATATATAATATCCGGCGATTTTCACGCTATACTTATCATAATTACGCAATCGATAGGTCAAGCCGGAGCCGGAATAGCCGGAATAAGATACACCGAAAAGATGATAGAGAGAGTCGGCTTCACTTGCCATTGTCATCCATCCTGACAATATCACCGTGATGAACAGAAGGTTCTTCATAGCTACCTCACAATTAATA
>CAZAKB010000187.1:0-5245 GCA_964485475.1 uncultured bacterium | reverse complement strand
TTCCGAATTAGAAAAACGTCCGCTAAAATCCACATCGATAGAAAAACTCAACAATTCGCAATTAACTGACATTCATAAAACGGAACGTAAAATTTTTAAAACCGGAATACGGTCGCTGTCCGACAAAATGATAAACCTGTTTAAAAAACCATACCACTTTTTCAATAAGCTATTCATTATTTCCGGCATTATCAGCTGGGTATTATTGATTATGCTGATTGTGTTCCTATTCGGATTCTTTCAATCAATACCCGATTTTAAAACAATGACATATTCTGACCTGGTTAACGCCGGGGAACAATATATAAACAACCATCTCGAGGATAAAAGCATCCAGCATGAATGGATTGCCATGCGGGATGTGAACCGGGAATTGCTGTACACGATTGTTATGGCCGAAGATGGTAATTTCTTCGATCACAAGGGTATCAATTACGACATGATGATCAATGCACTGGGTGAAAATATTAAACAAAAAAAACTGGTTTTTGGGGCCAGCACGATCTCTCAGCAGGTTGTTAAAAATCTGTATATGGGAGATTCCAAACGCTTGATCAGAAAACTGAAAGAGATTGTGGCTACCCGTCGGCTGGAAAAATATTTTAGCAAAAATGAAATCCTGGAATTGTACCTGAATACAGCCGAATTCGGACCGGATATTTTTGGAGTTCTGGCCGCTTCGGAATATTATTTCTCAAAGAAACCAATCGAAATCAATGCCGCCGAAGCAGCGTTCATGGCGCTGATGCTGCCGTCGCCGCGTCGTTACCATTTTTCCATATTTCAGAATAAATACATCTCCGCCCAGCATGAGAAGAAACGCCGCCGGATTCTCCGGGATATGGTATACAAAGAGTACATTAGTCCCAGGCAGTATAATGAATATTTAGATTACAAGTATTTTAGATAATAGTAATTAACGTGAGCCCGATGTAAGCAGTCGTTGCTTTTTAACAAGATCTAAAACCATTAAAACGGTTACATAGTTTAAAACTATTGAGGAAACCCCCGAATTCTCCAACGGGAGTCTCTGATGGGAAATTCGGAGATTATACAAAAACGAACAGAAAATTGACTGTTTCAACAGTTTTAATTGTACCACTTAATGGATTATTTCTTACGTCAAACTCACATTAATTCAATTTCTGTAGAGGCAATTTATGTCAGGGATCCCGGCTCAGCGGGAAATTGCCTCTAGCATTTTCTTAAGATTAAAAACAGCCGGAAATAAATCCGCTATAGCAGACGGCCAATAAAGTACTGAATTCCACAGTCAGCAATCTTGGGAAAGCACTTTCGGAAGTGAAGACGTTCCAGGGATTTTTGCCGATTTGTTCATATTGTAAAAGCTTTAGGGACGATCATGGAGCCTGGCAAGTTCTGGGAAAATATGTTCTTGAGCATTCTGATGCACAATTCAGTCACGGAATCTGTCCTGATTGCGCCAAAAAGTACTTTCCCGATATCGATATTTCCAAAGGCAAAGAATGACTATTGCGGCTTGGATAAATACAAGGATATAGTTTAAAAGCCCCCGAAAATCGAGGGCTTTTATATGATATGATTTTATATTGTATTCTAACTATCAGATACCTTTTGTTTTCAATATCTTCTCGATTTCGTCCATGGCCCAGTTCATCATTTTCATCGTCTTATCAAAAGGGACCGAACCGGTCATGTCGACACCTGCGTCCTTCAGTAGTTCGATGGGATACTTGGAACCGCCGGCGGAGAGAAATGTGATATACTTTTCGACCGCCCCCGGTTCATTGCTGAGAATTCCTTTGGCAAGGGCTGTTGAAGCAGTAAAGGATGTTGAATACTGATAGACGTAATAATTATAGTAGAAATGGGGGATATAGGCCCATTCAACATCGATATAGTCCGGAACAACACAGATACCGTCGTCATGACCATAATAGGCACGCACGATGCTTCGATAGAGTTCCGACATGGAATCGCCGGTGATCTGCTTTCCTTTTTCGGCCATTTCATGCATCCGCAGTTCGAATTCGGCGAATTGGGTTTGACGGAATAACGTGCCTTTGACACCATCGAGGTATTCCATGAGCAGAGATAATTTGACATCGTTATCAGTTGTTTTGTTATAGACATCGGTGAATAACAGGACTTCATTCAATGTCGATGCAACTTCTGCGACAAAGATGGGGTACATGGCATTCTGAAAGGGCTGGGTTTTATTTGACAGATAACTTTGCATAGTATGACCGAGTTCATGTGCCAGTGTTGAAACATCATTGAAGAGATTATTATAGTTCAGCAGTATGTAGGGATGCACATCGTATGCGCTGCCCGATGAATAGGCGCCTGAGCGCTTTCCGGGAGTGGGATAGACGTCGATCCAGCGATTATCAAAGGCCTCTTTAATGACACTCACGTAATCTTTCCCAAGCGGTTTTAGTGCGGTCAGGATCATTGCCTGGGCTTTATCATAATCGTATTCTGCATCGATTCCACTAACAGCCGGAGCATATAAGTCATAGTAATACAGTTTATCCAATCCCATCATTCGTCGCTTGATATCAAGATAGCGATGAAAAGAGGCCAGATTTTTATTAACATTCTCGATTAGTGAGTGATATACATCGACATCAATGTTATTGGCGTCCAGAGCTCGTTCAAGTGTGTTATCATAATTTCTGACATTGGTATAAAAGATGTGAGACTTTACATTGCCGTCTATCTCTGTGCCAAATGTCCGCCGGAAATCATTGAATTTCCCGAAAAATGCTTCAAATACAATCTTGCGATCTTCACGGTTTTCGGTAGCCCGGTAACGTCCGTACCCGGCTTGGTCGATGAGCACTTCATCGCCATTCGATAAAGTCACCGTAGGGTAGGGCATGTCGGCGTTTTTGAAAATGCCGTAAATCGAACCGGCTGAACCGGAAATCAATCCGGCCTCAGCCACAATCTTCTCTTCTTTTTCGGAAAGCAAGTGCTCTTTGCTCCTAAGGAGATCATAGAGGTAAAACTTATAAACATCCAGTTTCGGTTCTTTGGCGAGAAATTTATCCATTTTCTTTTTATCCATAGTCAGGATTTCCGGATCGATAAACGATGATTTGGAACTGTATTGAGTAGAAAGTTGCTCAATTTCTTGCCGCATGGCCAGATATTTGGAATCCCGGGTGTCCAGATCTGATTTTTTCCCGGCATAGGAGGAAAGCCTTATCATTTCTTTGAAAATACCATAATGGTAGTCCAATCCGTTCAGTAAAAGTGTCGGAGATTTTGTAAGTTTTCCTTTAAATTCTAAAATTCCATCGAATTTCTTTGCGGTCTCTTCTTTAGCTTTCTGGTAGGCTTCTTCAGATGAATACAGGTCACTCAGATCCCACTTATACTGATCGGCGATGTCCGCACGATCACGGGTTTGGGTAAGTACCTGATTGCTGAAAAAACTAAGCATTAGCAATACTAATAGCGCTCCTGTTAATTGTTTCATCGCAACCTCTTTCTGTTATTGTATATTTCATAGTTACTCAGATATAATGAGCCTTAATAATGCAGAACGTTACATCTTATTAAAGATCGCCGTAATTTACTATCAGACACCATAATAAAGCAAATACTCATAAGGTGTTGGCCGATTACGATTCTGTAAAAAGTCCTTTGCGTATTTATAATCGATCCAAGCCCCAATTATATCGTCGTTGAATACATTACCGGCTTTCAGAAAATCAGTATCAGCTTTTAGATGATCAAGTGCTGAATCCAAAGAGGATGGTATGGATTTTATCGAACTGAGAACGTGAGCGTTTTCCGGATCAAAAAGATTCACATCGAAAGGTCCAAAACCCTCTTTGCTTATATCGAGATTTTGTTGGATGCCATCGATTCCCGCCAGAAGCATAGCCGACATCGCCAGGTGTGGATTGCAGGTTGCGTCTGGCGGGCGATATTCAATGCGTTTGGTTTCCGGTTCCGTCGCGTACTTTGGAATCCGAATCGCTGAGCTGCGGTTACCAAGGCTGAAGAACAGGGCAACCGGTGCTTCAAATCCGGGAATTAATCGTTTAAAGGAATTGGTTGAGGGATTGGTCACACCCGTCAGTGCCGCAGCGTGTTTTAAAATCCCGGCGACATAAGATTGTGCAACCTTACTCAAACCGCCGTATCCGGTTTTGTCAAAGAATAGCGGTTGATCATTTTTAAAAAGATGTTGATGGAAATGCATTCCGGTTCCAGGTTCATCATACAACGGTTTAGGCATGAATGTCGCCGTTTTTCCGTATTTTTTTGCCACCATTTTAATGATGTACTTACCCAATATTACGCTGTCGGCCATTCGTGTCAGATTGCCCATTATGACTTCGATTTCTACCTGGCCGGAACTGCCAACTTCGTGATGGTGATATTTAACCGGGATTCCACAATCCTCCATGACCTTTACTGTTTCTGAACGAATATCATGGAGTTCATCATAGGGAGGAGTAGCATGATATCCGCGATGATTAAACATCTGATAACCATCCTGTTTACCTTCATTCAGGTAATTGCTCCATTGGGCCTCATTAGAATTAATTTTGAAGTATGAATAAAATGGGTCATTTCGAAATTCCACGGCGTCAAAAATATAATATTCAAACTCCGGTCCCCAGCGGCTCTCGCTTGCAATTCCTGTTGATGTAAGGTACTCTTCGGCAAGAGTAGCGATATATCGTGGGTCTCGGTGAAATGGCTTTTTCGTATCGGCCTCAGCAATATTACAAAAAAAACTGAGTGTGTGGTGTTGAAAGAATGGATCAATAAATCCGGTAGCCAAATCCGGAATCAGAACCATATCACCGGATTCTACTGTTTTAAAACCAGATGTCGATGATGCGTCAAATCCAACACCGTTTTCCATTAGATGTTGATTGAATTGCTGAACAGGGATTGTAATATGGTGAAGCCCACCGATCAGGTTGATGAATTTCAGATCGATAAAACGGATTTCATTTTGGCGAACAAAGGCTGACACTTCTTCTATTGAAGCAAACATGATAACCTCTTGAAACTTTAATTATGTACATTCGAAGACTAATATAACATAAATTATTTAATATGTGCAATAGAATTAACCGGGTAATCCTTAAATTAATTAAGGAGAGTTCATTGTAGTAGTTTATTGAAATATTACAAAATAGAGATATGGAATTTACCGGCTATTCTGTTTATATTTTCTATGATTTAAAATGGAGAAAAGAGTGGATACCGTTTCTAAACGATTGGATTACCT
>CAZAKB010000186.1:0-5267 GCA_964485475.1 uncultured bacterium | reverse complement strand
TGATTTAATTCATGCATAAATAATTTACATGAATGGATAAATTTTCTTGATATTACTTCAAAAATTTCATAAATACCACTATATGCTTAGTAAGACAGGCTAATAAACTTAGTGAGAGACAAAACGACTCTGGCTGAAATTTTTATCGAATTTTGAAAGGAGGCAGAAAAAAATAATTGTGAAAAGGAATTCGAGAATATTTAATAACAAAAGAGGAGAGAGAAAATGAAAAATCGAATTTATTTAATCGCTCTCGTGCTACTGTTAGCTCTTTCAATTAATTCGTATGCAAATGTTTATGCTACGGATGTGAAAGTCAGCAGTACTACGTTAGCCGCGGATGGAACCGCAACGGTCACGATCTCATTCATTTTGAATGAAGACGCTGATAATGGAGTAGATATTAAAATCTACGCGGTTTCTGCAGGTGCTAAAGTTATACCATCAGCAATTAGAACAATCACACTGGCATCAGCCACAAAAGGTGCCAATTCTGTCGAATGGGATGGAAAAGACACAGGTGGTACATTAGTCGCCGTAGGTGATTATTCAATCGAGGTCACTGCAAGTGATAATGGGTATACAGCCTGGACCAAGATCAGTGATGATACTAAAACAGCTATTTGGTCCCCTCGCGGTATTGCTGTGAACAGAAATCCTGATAGCCCTTATTTTGGTCGAATTTACGTGACTAATAAAGACGCCGGAACCAGTACAAATACTGGCGCTTTCCTGACAGACCGAGGTGTTCTTATGTATACCCAGGACCAAGAATTTGTAGGATTTTCAAATGGTGGCGTAGAATGGCCGACATCCACATCCGGATCACCGCATAAGGTTATGGTCGGACCGGATGATATGGTCTATGTTGGTGATTACGCCAATGATTTGCTGTATGCATTCGATGCTGATATTGCTGATGCATCTCAGTTATTGGTTCTTGGCGCTTCAAATAGAGAAACCGGTCAGTACATTTCAGGTCATTGGACAGATGGATCCGGAGCCGATCGTGCGATTTATACTGCTGATGGACATTATGGTGCATATACCGGTATAAAAAAATACGATATCGGTCTTAATGATGTAATGCCAGCCAATGATACTGGATATGTTATTATTGAAAGACCAAATGGAATTTACTATCAATATGATGTTGAACTTGCCAGTGATGGTAGCGTTTATATGTGCCAGTATCGTTCAGCGAAAGGTGAAGTAGTTGACAAAGAAGGTAATCCGATCGATGTAAAAGGAGCTGGAGAAGCATACCCCATCGTCAAATACAAACCATGGGTAGATGATGGTAATAAAACTCCCTATACCATTGATGATACCCTCTGGACTGTCACAAAACAGATGACAGATGCAAAGGGAATCGGATTGGATGAACCTCGAAATCGTATTGCATATGGTGCCTATAATTCTGGAAATGTCTATGTATTCAATGCAACTACAGGAGAACTTGTTGATACAGTAAAATCAGGCAGAAATCGTAACTGGGATGTTGCATTTGATGCTGTAGGGAATATGTATCTTGTCGATAATAGTTCTGAATACTGGACAATGATATCACCCCCTGATGGCGCAAATAGTTACACTACACCTTGTTCAGAAACGGTAGCTGTTGTTGAAATACCTACTGGTATATTTTTCTCGGAATACATTGAAGGAAGCAGTAATAATAAAGCAGTGGAAATCTATAATGGTTCGGGAGAATCGGTAGATTTAGCAAATTTTGCTGTTTGGCGTATATCTAACGACGGTGATTGGACAGAGGGTGAAACCAATGCATTTGCACTTTCCGGAACTCTTGCTGATGGTGATGTTTACGTGATTGGTAATGCGTCAGCCGTTGCAGCAATTCTGGATGTGTCAGATGTCACCGGAACCACAACATACTTCAATGGTGATGATCCTATTGCGTTAGTTTATAACGGAACCATTATTGATGTGGTCGGAGCACCTTACGTCGTTGACAGTGCTGATGACCCAATTGCAGGCTGGGATGTTGCAGGAGTAACTGACGCGACAGCAGAACACACAATGGTTCGCAAAACATCAGTTACCACCGGCAATACAGATTGGGCTGCTTCAGCCGGAACCAATGCCGATGATTCTGAATGGGTAATCTATCCCCAGAATACGTTCGGATATTTGGGTTCCCATCCGACATTGCCTGAATTCGCAATGCTCGCACTTGAAACGAGTGTTGATAAAGCTGCCTGGAATGCAGTCAACGGTGATGCTGAAACCGGTTTCAGCCTCCTGCTGGATGAAGCAGTGGATTTTCATTACCTGAATCTGGCTCCCACGGCCATGACCAATATTCCGCTGGCTGAAGGCACTTATGGTTTTACCGTTGCCACCCATCCGGCTGATTTTTTCACCTACTGGGCTGGTCGCGGTGTTGATGTAAACGCTGCCACCGGAACCTGGCAAGCGGAGGCCTGGAAAATCATCAATGGCCAATTACCAACATTTTTTGTTAAGGTAGCCGCAGATGGATCCATGTCGCTTATCGACGGACTTGTGAAAGCTATCGGACAACCCGATGAATATCTCCGTGTTGAAGGCACATATCTTCAGGGCGATTACTCGTATGTTGGCACAGTCACAAGTGACGACGGACAGGTTTCTGAAAATATAACTGTTTCTATGACCTTTCTTGGATTGGCAGTACCGGAGTTTACAAACCTGACTCTGGCAACATCTATCGACAAAGCCGAATGGACCTCCATTGAAGGCAATCTGGTTGATGGATTCTCCCTATTATTGGATCCAGCTGTTGATTTCCATTACCTGGATTTCGATCCCACAACGGAAACCAATGTTGTCCTGAAAGAAGGTCTGTACGGATTTATTGTTGAAACTACTCCTGAAGGTTTCCTGGCCTATTGGGCTGGCCGCGGCGTTGATGTCAACGCAACTGCCGGAACATGGCAAGCCGAAGCATGGAAAATTATCAATGGTGATTTGCCGACATTTTATGTAAAAGTCGCTGCTGATGGTTCTATATCATTGATTGACGGTTTGGTAAAAGCGATTGGTCAACCTGATGAATTTCTCCGCGTTGAAGGGACATACCTAGCAGGTGATTATTCATATACCGGTACGGTCACAAGTGTGGATGATGTTGTTTCGGAACCGATCGGTGTATCCATTACCTTCATTGGTCCTCCGCCGGCTGCTCCATCTTTACCTCATTATGAGGGTTTTGATTATACTGTTGGAGATGCTTTAGGAGTTCAAGCAACCAATTGGACAAACTTAAATTCAGGAGATTCAGTTCTTGTAACATCAGGATCGTTATCTTATAATGGTCTACTTAGTTCTACAGGAAATAAAGTTAGTTTTAATGGTGGCGGATTTGATCCATATTTGACCTTTGAAGAAGTTACTTCGGGGCCTGTTTATGCCTCATTTATCTTTAAAGTAACTGACCAATCAGCAATGACAGATTTAACAGATGGCGGATATTTTGCAGCTATTGCCGATACTACCTTTTCCTACGATGCTCGTATATGGGTAAGACCCAATCCGAATGCTGCCGGTACCACATTTGATATTGGATTTGGTTATGTTAGCTCTGTTCCTCCAACTACAACAGAAACTTATAATGTTGGTGATGAGATTTTTGTAGTGATGAGCTATAACCTTGATGATGGCGTAGTATCTGCCTGGATCAATCCCAGTAGTGATGATTTTGAGGCAACTACCGTACCAACCGCAACTCTTACCAGTACAGAAGCAACTCCAGCTACAAAGTTAAGCAAGTTTTTTCTTAGGCAAGACTCGGATGGAGAAACCCCATTTATGGAATTGGATGAACTGCGCTTAGGAACGACTTGGGCTGAGGTCACTCCTGCTGCTCCTGTTCTTAGCAATGACCTTAACCTTACTTTCGAAGACGATACCGATGTCGCGAACTGGGGTTTTCATGATGAAGCGACAAAATCGACCCTCGTTTATCATGATCCAACAGGTGGTACTGAAGGTTCCGGAGCTCTGAAATTCACAGATGCTGGTTGGGGTTTAATAATCAAAAAACCTGTGGCAGCTACTGCTGGTGCCGGTTATTCCCTCTCGATCGATGTTAAAGCCTATAATTGGCCTTATGGTGCAACTCCATTTGAGTTATCAGTACAAGGTTTAAGCAGCACAGAGCCAATGGTGGATGTTTCAACATATGCAGATTTTACTACAGTCACACTAACTGGTTTAGCAGATGTAGGAACTGCAGGTTATATTCGCTTTTTCGCCAATAGTGGTTCTGGAAAAGATACTACATGGATTGATAATTTAATTTGGGATGACGATGTTGTTATACCAGACACCGATCCGCCCACAATTGTCATGGTAGAGGCGTTGGATGATACAACGGTTGTTGTGGAATTCTCTGAAGATATCGATGTGACAACCGGTGAAACGCTTACCAACTATGTTATCGATCGTGAAATCGGCAGTCCGACTGCTGCACTTGTAGCGGGTAACATGGTAACACTGACTGTCGACACTCTGGCATCCGATACATTGTACACAATGGTCGTCAATAATGTTGAAGACTTGTCTGAAAATGTGATTGTGACTGATAGTGAGATCACTTTCATGTGGCAGGAGTATGTACCCGGTCCGGATCTGTTCTTTTCGGAGTATATTGAAGGATCAAGCAATAATAAAGCCCTGGAAATCTACAATGGCAAGGGTGTTGCGGTAAACCTCGCTGAATACTCAATCAGAGGTACTCACGATGGCGACGCTGACTGGGCATATGCAGTGTTCAACTTCCCGGATATCGTTCTTGAAGCCGGGGATGTATACATTGTTACCAACACCGATGCCGGTGCCGAGATTGCAGCACTTGCAGATACTGCACTACTTTATAATAACAATAAAACCGCATCCTACAATGGTGATGATGCCCGTGCCCTTTTCTGGGGTGAATATATGCTGGATATCATTGGCTACACTGATGGCGATCCCGGTACCAACTGGCCTGTCGCTGGTGGTGTTGGAGCCACATCGGAAAATACGCTGGTCAGAAAAGCCGACGTCACCATGGGAAATCTTGACTGGGCTGTTTCCTCCGGAACAGACGAAACAACATCTGAATGGGTTGTTTTGCCTACCGATGAATTCCGTTTCCTCGGTTCCCATCCGCATACCGATTTTGCCGGACCGGAAATCGTCAGTGTTATCGCTATCGGAGATTCACTCGTTCAGGTAAAATATTCTGAACAAGTTGATTCCACTGCGGCAGTAAATGTCGCCAA
>CAZAKB010000185.1:0-5268 GCA_964485475.1 uncultured bacterium | reverse complement strand
TCTCGATATGTTTAAATAGAGTGTTTTTTATTGATAATCATCGGATTTTAAATATATTAAAGATGCGTTGTTCTAATATTAGATTTGCCAAGATTATAAGGGAAAGTACATGAAGAAGGTAGTATTCGGTGCATCCATTCTGATACTGATGTGTGGACAGGTTTTTCCGGCGACAATATCAGGAAAGGTCCAGTGTCATATGGAACGGGCGACTATCCCCGACGCACTGGTGATATTGCTGAAACAGGGAGACGATGAATTTTCCAAAACCGTTGTGTCTGGTGCTACCGGAAATTTCTTCATTACCGATGTTGAGGCCGGTAAATACAACATTGAAGTAGTCAGGGACGGGTTCTATAAAAATGTCCTTTTTGATCTGAAAATTGAAAACGATAAAAATTATACAGTCAATGTGAAATTGCTTCGAAAGGCTAAAAAGGACGGTAGCGACTACTGCTTTATGCTTGGAGGAATCGAGGTTTGCAGCGAACAGAAAGACATTATTCCGGAAGAGGTTGTGACGACCCGGAAAGTCAGTTCCGGTGAAATCGAACATATGCAGGCGACCAATTTGGGAGACATTTTATCCTTGGTACCTGGTATCGAAAAAAGCAATAATCCGGGTCTTTCTAAAGCCACTACCGTTGGGGTCAGGGGCGTAGCGATGGCGGGAAGTAGCGCACCGGCCGATGAATCTTTTGGCAGTGTTATCATTGTTGACGGAAATGAAATCTCAAGTGATGCCGGAGTAGGATTTGGCGGCAGAGCGGGAATGGACCTCCGCAGTATTCCGGCGGATAATATTGAATCCGTTGAGGTGATTGCCGGTATTCCATCGGTGAAGTACGGAAATTTTTCCCAGGGGATGGTGAAGGTCAATACAAAAACCGGCCGGGTATCACCCAAATTGAAAGCCAAATTTAATCCGGATACTAAAACCTTCAGTTTCAGTCATGGACTGAAATCCGGTGAAAAAGTGTTTGATTACCACCTGAATTATGCCCGCAGTGAGCGGGATTTGCGAAAAGAAGGGGATGAATTTCACCGGATTTACGGTTCCGGGAATTATTCATTTGTTGCCATAGACGGCCGATTGAAAAACCGGCTTCAGGGAACATTTACCCAGATGATCCAAAATGAACCGCCGACAGATGTTTATAAAACCAAGAAATATGATCGGAGTTACCGGGCAACCGGAGCGTATTCCTTTGATTATGAAAACAGAAAAGAGACCAGTTATTCCGGCATGCTGAATCTGAATGTTAATCGGAATAAATCATTCAATGCTTTATATAAGAATGATCAGTACCCGGTCCAGGTTGATACAACATTACCGATAATTGTCGGAACTGACACTACCGGATGGCACGATACAACAATTACAAAACAGAAAATCGGCTATATTGGCGAAAAGAAAGAAATCGGTGTCGAATGGAAAATCGGCGCTAAATTTCACCGGGAGAAAGACCGCAATTTCGCAGGTCAGGACCACCATTTTCTGACCGGAATTGAATTAAATCGTGAATTTAATTCAGGCGAAGGATTAGTCCTGGATGAAGACTGGAACTATTTTGGTTACTATTCCAGCCAGCGGTCCTATTCCTATGATGATTATCCCAGTCTGACGCGTCTCAGTGTTTTTGCGGAAGATGAGATGACCGGCCAGCTGTTGGGGAACAAGTATGATTTAATGGCCGGTTTACGCTATGACAGCTTCAATCCGACAGGAATATCATCGGCCAAACATGGTGTGTTCTTATGTCCCCGCTTTAATTTCCGGTACTTTTTTACTGATGATTTTCGGGTGAGAATGGGGGTCGGGCGGTCCGCGAAGGCGGTATCGCTGGGTTATATCTTTAAAGAACCGAAATACTGGAAATATGCGGTTGGCGATTCGCTGGTTGAGGAAATGATGTCTCAATTTAATCCGGAACTTCAAACCTACACCACTGATAAATATGAAATTTCTGTGGACTGGAAAGCCTTTAATGGTATCGGTATGTCGGTGACGGCCTATTTAATGGAATCCAGTAATATGCCGGGTTCAGAGACCTATCCCTGGGGGTACGATCTGAACCCCGATACACTGACAGCACAATCCTATAATATTTATCATAATACCGGCTGGAAAAAATCCAGTGGAATTGAGTACACGTTTCGTACCAAACGGTTTTATAATATTCAGCTGAAAATGAATGCTACCTATCGGTTTACTAATAGCGGTGAAACCGGATTGGAATATGATAGTAAACTTGATACGGCAGCAGGAGATCTTATCTGGTATAAACCCTATGAAGAATGGCGGGAAAAAATTATTCTGGATTACCAGATCAATTATATCAGTAAACGGTTAGGTGTTTGGGTAACCCTGGATATTCAACATATTCCATTAGAACATAAAAAATACGTATATTACTCAAATCTTAACGAACAGACCTATGTACAGGACGGTGTTACAAAGAAGAAGCTCTTTTACCAGGATATGACTTACTGGTGGGAAGATAGTATGACTGATTACGGCAGCCGCTGGCTGTTCAACTTCCGGGTGACAAAATCGATTGCTCATAACACCGAGTTGTCTCTCTATATAAATAATATATTCGATAACCGGGCATTGTGGAATTCACCCAGCGGTAGTATTTATGAACATAACCCGGAAATATATTACGGATTGGAGGTAAGCGCGCAATGGTAAAATATACACTGACATTTTTCATTGGTCTCTTAGTCCTATTTTCAGGTTGTTTCAAAGATATTCCAGAGTTTGAAGACGGATACCTAAATTTAAATATAACTATACGTTATGTCGAACCGCGTTTCGGAATCGATATTGTTCTGGATTCTGCGGTAGTAACTCTGGAAAATGCCGATTATAAAGCGGACGTGGCTACGGATACTACCGACAGTAATGGTACTGTTTCTTTTCAGGAATTACCCTGGTCTAAATTTATTGTGACATCCGATAAAGAAGAGATGCTGGATCTTGGCGATGGCGTAGTACCAGTGTCCCTGATTGCCGACACCGTATTTTTGCCGGAAAAAGAGGAAAATGTTTTCACCATTTTTGCCCGAGGGCCAGCCCCGGAGGGATTGAAAATAAATGAGATCTACACTGTTGGCCCCCCGAATAATTTCTTCTTCTTCTTTGATCAGTATTTTGAACTGTACAATTCATCATCTGATACGGCTTATCTAGATGGGATGATCTTTTGCCGGATGGGCTCATCATTGGAGAGCGTTACGTATATTTATCAATTTCCCGGTGAACCACTTATAGGACGGGAATACCCGGTTGCGCCAGATAGTTTTGTTGTCATGGCCATGGATGCCTATAACTACAGGGATGAGATTTTTAGTGGTCTGGTGAGTGTTGACCTGTCAACTGCTGACTGGGAATTTGTCAACGCTGCCGATCCGGGGGACTTGAATAACAATCCCGATGTGCCGAATATAATGAACATCGAGGTCGGTCACACTCTTGATTTTATGGTGGGGTTGAGCGGTGACGGATTAATCCTGGGCGATGGATCGGATGTCAATTATTTTGACGGAATTGATATTGAATCGGTAGTTGATTGTGTAGAATATTCCGCCAGCCCGACTCACATCAAGGAAATGCCGGAAGAGCTGGATAAAGGTTCCGGCGGTGTCGGACAGATAAAATATAGTGGGTCATCGCTGGAAAGACGTTTTGCGGGGTTTGATACTAATAATTCAACCGTGGATTTCGTCATTATTACGGCACCGACAATTGGATACCAACATTAGGATTTATATATGAGACAAAATTGTATTCTATCAATTCTGACAGTCCTGATTCTTACTACGCTATCTGATGGATATGAAAACTATTTATATAGAGATTACTCTGTTAGAAATACGTATAATCTCTATGATCTGGTGAATAATCCGGCATTTTTGCGGTTGAATAATCATGAAGATTTAATGACGTATGAAATTAGGACCGGGAACCAGGAGAACGGCTATCAGAGAGCCTTTGATCCCGAACGAATTGAGACGGCCGGCGTGGACATTTTTTCCTATAAGGCCCTGGATGAAAAATCGGCATTAGCAACCAGGATTGTTTATGAAACATCATCGTTAAATAATTTATACAGATCTCTGGAAAAGGATTTTTATAGCGACTATTTTTCCTATACCGATACTACGACAGGCGATGTCAGTTATGCGGGGCCACGGCTTAGTGTTATTTATAATCGTGAAATTTTTTCCCGGCTGTTAACGGGTCTTCAAATTGATTACGGTATTGAACGAGGGTTGAAAGATGTCTATACTAAATGTGAATCAATTTCCCGGAATATCAATGTGATCTGGGGATTGGGATATTCCAGTTATTCGGGAACAAGCCTGGGGGCGTCTGTCCGGTATTTTGACCGTCAGGGCAGTTATGAAGCCGTGAAGGAAATAACGGATGCTATTGTCAATACTTATATGGGATACCATATTTATTACCCGGAACAACCCCGCAGTACGAATGAAAAGAAAGTATATGCGGAAGGTATCGAAATTGATGGACAGCTGTCTAAAAAAGGGTTTTTAGTACCATCATTGAAGATCGAAATTGCCGGTGGCTATGGCGCCAAAGAAAACAGTATTAATGCGGGCGGTTCATCAAATCCTGTCCAGCGCGGGTATTGGATTAGAGAAGGTGGGTTTGCGAATTCAATTCTGACCTATGGAGGCAAGCAATCAAAGATCGGACTCGAGTTAATGGCGGGCCTGAAACGGTATCACGATTGGGCGTCTCCTGGAGATTACGATGTTATTAATATCGAAAATAGCATTACCGATATCCACTATGGAATAAAAACGATAATTCCGATACAATCAATATCATTGACAATTGGGTATGAAGCCGGGAGTGAAGATGTTAACTATCATGAATATACGGTGGATTATGTTTTCGACGAGCAGCTCTCACGCAGTCTTATTTTTACAGATGTTGATATATCTTTAAATCAGGTCATGCAGATGCATTACAGTGTCTGGTTCTCGAATTTCGAACCCTGGTTTTACTGGAATACTAGCTCTATTCAGACCCAGGGAATAGAAATGGGTGTGGAAAGGCTGTTTGTATTTGGCAAAATAGGTGTTTCATTTCAAATGGAATTCTGGAAACCGAACGATGAAATGGGATCGATTGATCATTTTGGAATTGCATTCAGTTTTAAAAAATAGGAGGATTTTTCATCTTTGAATAAATACCAAAAAATGTGTATTATTACTTCAGCAATGTTTTAACTCATT
>CAZAKB010000184.1:0-5342 GCA_964485475.1 uncultured bacterium | reverse complement strand
CACACGGACATCGACGAAAACCGCGAAATTGATCGGGTAAACTTTTAGGAGCCGCAGAAATAAAACTAACCGCTACTCATTCCTCAATTACACGTTATAAAATATTCATTTTCTGTCAATATTTAGCGATTTATAATAAATTAGGAATACAATGAACACTCTTATCCCGGAAGCTCCGGTCATACCGGAAAAAAAAGATTCTAAACCGATCGTCATTTATGGCGGCCCCCTTTTTGACGGCAAAGAAACCCTTTACGAAGACGGTGCCGTTTATATCTCTAAGGACAAGGTCGTCGTTGCCGGAACTGAAGAGTCTGTTTTTTCGCAAATTCCCAAAACCGTCGACATTGAAGTTTATGACACTCTGGGGTGTGTCATAGTTCCCGGTTTAATCGACCTGCACCATCACTTTTCCAGAAGTTTTGCATTGGGCTTGCCTTTATATAATCCGAATAACACCAGTGCTTCACAGTTGGAACATTTCTGGTGGAAATACGAGCAGTGTCTCGATGATGATACGGTTCAGCTGGCGACTCTGGTTAGTCTTCTTAATTCCATAAAATCAGGGGTTACCACGGTATTTGATTTACACTCGTCTCCACTGGCGATTTCCTCCATCATGGAAAATGTCGCATCAGTCGTTACCCGATCCGGGATTCAAGCAGTGCTTGCATACGAAATTACAGAACATAGCGGAGATGATATATTTATCCGTGCACTGGAAGAGAATAGGAATTTCATAAAGAATACCGGTCTGGATCTACAGCTTCGCGGTATGTACGGACTCCAAACCGCCGGCCAATTATCGGACCGGGCACTGACTCTAATTGCTGAGGCTGCCGACAACTCAACCGGTTTTCACATTGAATTTGGGGCCGAAAATAATCTCAAGCGGCTGGCCTCCTTCGGATTACTTCATTCAAAAACCATGGTTTCCAGTGGATCTCCATTAAAAAAAGATGATTTAGATATTCTTCTGAAAAATGGGGTGACATTTGTACAAACCCCGGTTGTTCAAAATAACAATACAACACTAATTCCATCCGGAATTAATTTAGGCATTGGTACATCCGGGACAGGCGTGGGCATATTACAGGCCCTTAATAATGAATTCCGCCGGTACAACAATCCGAATACCGATTTATCAAAACTAAACACCTATATTGCATCGCTGCTACAGGGTAATTCTGAATTTGCCGGTCAATATTTTAATGGAAAACCGGGAATTATCGACACAGGTTCCAGCGCCGATATCGTAGTATTTGACTATATTCCGGCGACACCCATAAGCAGTAAAAATTATCTCCAGCATCTGCTTTGGGGGATGCAACAAACACCGGCAAAGATGGTGATGACCAAAGGCCAGTTTATCTATAACAACTATACATTTCTCACCCTAGATGAAGAAATCATCCTTGATGAAAGTCAGAAAGCCGCCCGGTGGTTATCTGAAAAATTTGCTAAACTCTGAGAGAAAACAATGAATCGTTTAACCATAACCTGTATAACGTTAACAATCCTGGGATGTATTACTTTATCGGCCCAGACCGAACAAATCTCTCCCGGTTTACTGAACCAGATTCAGGCATCAATGGAAATGGACAATTATACCCGGGCAATGCAAAACGCCGTGTCCAACAATGACGTAAAAGCATTGGCCCGAAATCGTGACGTTTTAACCGATATTAATCATCACTTTTCCAATAAAATTTCTGTATCGACCATTACCAATCAAAAATCTTCCGGCCGTTGCTGGTTGTTTACGGCGCTGAATGTCTTGCGGCCTAAAGTCATCGAAAAATACAATCTGAAAGAATTTGAATTCTCTCAGAATTACCTGTTTTTCTGGGACCAACTGGAAAAAGCCAATCTTTTTCTCGAATCCATTATTGCAACAGAGGAAAAAGAGATCGACGATCGCGAAGTACAGTGGTTATTCCAAAACCCGATTGCCGATAGTGGTATCTGGAGCATGATGCCTAGCCTTGTCGCCAAGTACGGAGTTGTACCCAAAGAAATCATGCCGGAGTCTTATAACAGCGAAAACACCCGCATAATGAACCGTCTGATAGGCCGGAAATTACGTGCCCAGGGAATGCAGATCAGGGAGTGGTATGCCGACGGAAAAAGTGAAAAGTTTATTCGGAAACAAAAACCGGATATGCTGGCTGATATATATCGTATTCTTGTCATTTCATTGGGAACTCCGCCCGTTGAATTTACCTGGCGGTACATCGATAAAAATGACAGTTTGATCGTAGGAAAAAAGTATACACCCCAACAATTCTACACCGATGTTATCGGTGCGCCCCTGGACAATTATGTCATGCTCATGGACGATCCCAGTAAAAAATACTATCAACTTTTTGAAATTAAATATGATCGCAACTGTATTGAAAGTCCGAATTGGACATTCATCAATTTGCCTGTCACCGAAATAAAGAAATTCGCAAAGCGTTCGATCCTAGCAGATGAACCGATGTATTTTTCCTGCGATGTGGGCAAGCAACTGGACAAAGAAACGGGGGTCTTGGCAACAAACCTTTTCGATTACGATGCGGTTTTCGGCGTTTCATTTGATATGACCAAGGCGCAACGTATATTAAGTTATGAAAGCGGTTCAACTCACGGAATGACCCTGGTTGGGCTTGACACTTCAACAACGGGTTCTGTGACAAAATGGTTACTGGAAAACAGTTGGGGGGAAGATGCCGGGCATAAGGGCTTTCTGACCATGACCGATGAATGGTTCGATGAATACATGTTCCGGCTGGTGGTTACCAAGGAGTTCTTATCACCGGAAGTCTTGGAAGTGTTGAAGCAAAAACCGATCCTATTGCCCCCCTGGGACCGTATGTTTTAAAAGAGGGAGAATACCGATGCAAAAATACACCGGAATTTGTTTAATTGTGAGTATATTATTATCAATGAATACTCTGAACGGTAGTTCGCAGAATACACTAAGTTTAATGCCGGTACCCGCCGAAATTGTTCTGAAAGACGGTATTTTCCGGCTCGATGAATCCTTTGCTCTTAAAATTGACGGTCCTGCCGACAGTCGCCTCTATCGGGCGTCAACCGGAATGTTACGACGGCTGGCCGGACGCACCGGGTATTTCTTGCCTCAGGATTACATCACTGCCAGCTCCAATCCGGAAAACCCACAGCTTGTCGTAAAAATCTCCCGAATCGGCGATCTGAAACTCTTCGAAGATGAATCCTATTCTTTAACAATTACCGATAAAAAGATCACTTTAATTGCAGAAACCGATATCGGCGCATTGCGTGGGTTTGAAACCTTTCTGCAACTTCTGTCTATTGATAAAGATGGCTACTATCTTCCAAATTGTGTCATCAATGATAAACCGCGTTTCCCCTGGCGGGGATTAATGATCGATGCCAGTCGTCATTTCATGCCCGTGGACGTCATTAAACGAAATCTTGACGGAATGGCTGCCGTGAAACTGAACGTTTTCCACTGGCATTTGGCCGATGATCAGGGATTCCGGGTTGAATGTAAAACCTGGCCGAAACTGCATGAACTCGGCTCCGATGGTTTCTATTATACCCAGAATCAGATCAACGATATTATCAAATATGCAGCCAATCGCGGCATCCGGGTGATTCCGGAATTCGATGTCCCGGCCCATGCAACCAGTTGGCTGACGGCTTATCCGGAACTGGCCAGTGCACCGGGACCCTATACTGTGGAGCGCGGTTGGGGAGTAAAGGACCCGACTATAAATCCTGTCAATGAATTCACCTATGAATTTCTGGATAAATTCTTTGCTGAAATGGCAACCCTTTTTCCCGATGACTATATTCATATCGGCGGCGATGAAAACAATGGGAAACACTGGAACGCCAATCCTGAAATTCAGCAATTCATGAAAGAAAACAATATCCCTGATAATCATATGCTTCAGGCTTATTTCAACAAGCGTGTTTTGAAAATCCTGACAAAATACAATAAAAAAATGATTGGCTGGGACGAGATTTTTCAACCCGGATTGCCGAACAATATTGTTATTCATTCCTGGCGAGGTCAGAAATCCCTGATCGAATCCGCCCAAAAAGGCTATATGGGCATTCTTTCCAATGGCTATTATATCGACCTGATCCAACCCGCTGAATATCACTATCTGAACGACCCGATCCCGGCAAAAACGCCGTTGTCAACGGAAGAACAGAAGAAGATTTTGGGTGGCGAAGCAACCAGCTGGGCCGAGCTGGTAACTTATGAGACCGTTGATTCCCGCATCTGGCCGCGTACCGCTGCCATCGCCGAACGCTTCTGGTCGCCCCAGTTTGTTAAAAATGTTGACGATATGTATCGCCGTCTCGAAGTTGTCAGTTTTCACCTCGATGAATTGGGATTACTGCATATAAAAAACTACGAAATGATGCTTCGGCGCCTAACCAATAATCATGATATTTCTGCGTTAAAAACCTTCGTGGATGTTGTTGAGCCCGTCAAAATATACACCCGCCATCGCCAGGGTAAAAAATATCTACAGCAGTCTCCCTATACCCGCGTGGTCGATGCGGCCAGGCCGGAATCCATAACCGCGAGACATTTTTCAAAGCTGGTTGACCAGTATATCGTTGACCCCAAAAATCCGGATGCCGCGGAATTAATCCTGCAACTCTCTGTCTGGCAGGAAAATCATCGTCAACTCGTGGAAATAATCAAAGTTTCACCAGTGTTGAAAGAGATTGAAGGCATGTCGGCGGACCTTGAAGCCCTGGCCAATCTTGGACTTAAAGCCGCAAAAGCGCTGGCAAAAAACAAGACACTAAAGAAAAATGTACTGCAAGGTTCCGAAACACTTTTTGAAAATGCTTCAAAGCCGCGGGGGCAGGTGGAATTAATGATTGTTCCGTCTATCCATAAATTGGTCGCAGCGGCCAGCAATTAAATCAAAGCAAGGGAGTTATACATGAAGAATTTTATCATTATCGTTGTGAACAAACGTAAAAAAGAGGTCATTACCGTCCAAAAAATATTGACCGAATGGGGTTGCCTGATCAAAACGCGGCTTGGCCTGCACGAAGGCGTTCTCGATGATTGTTCCGAGATTGGTTCGATTATCCTTGAAATGGTAGGCGATAGCGAAAAGCACGAAGAGATTGTCCGCAAACTCAATCTGCTAGCCGGTGTAACAGCAAAACTGGTCAATGTTCCGATTGAACGGTAATCGGTTTTTAAGGTTTGAGGTTTCCCGACAAAACTTGATAACTCTTTAGATATTAATAATCCTACATCACCATCGTACATCTGTTGCAAATATGCAGCATAAACGCTAATTTCCGCAGCAAGCCAAGGAGGTTGTTTTCGTGCA
>CAZAKB010000183.1:4151-5412 GCA_964485475.1 uncultured bacterium | reverse complement strand
TCCAGGTCAATTATTCAGCATCTCTTGTCCTTACGGTATTCTTCTGTAGAAAGAACTCTTTCAATAATGATCTCGGCATTTTTGCATAGTACAAACTCCGATAGTCCGATTGCCGTATCTGGATCTCCCCAATCGTAAGTATAGCCCAAACGTTTCCATGGGTAACCCGAACGTAGTTACTATCATCCCAACCTTGTTACCAGGATACATATTCGGGAAATACTGTTCTACTTACTGCACCAAATAATCCGCCCGACCAACTTCTGTCATCCAAATCTAAGCGGTTAACATTTATCACAATAACAGCATCTTTGGCAGGAAGATAAAACATTTCTGTTGAAAATCCGAAAATGGTGCCGGTATGTCCGTAAAACTCCCCAAGTTTAAGAATTCCTTCACCGTATTGGACAAGAGAAGATGATCCTTCAAAAATCTCCGTTTCCAATCTTTTTTCCTGTGTCGCTGCTGACAGTAACGTACCTTTATACAATGCTCTTGCATATATTTCCAGATCTCGCATATTACTAATAATGGCACCCGCAGCATTTGCGCAACTTGGATTAAGCTCTGTTTTATCAGCAAAACTACTTGTAGAGTTTTGCCACGAGTATCCTCGATTGGCACCGTCCAGAATATAATCATTGGCTTCAGGAAATGAAGTGGATTGCAAATTCAACGGTTGAAATACCTTTTCATCAACCAGACTGGCAAAACTTTTATCGGATACAATCTCTGCTACCTTTGCAAGAATTGTATAATTACCGTTACAATAGACTGTTTGTTGCCCGGGCGAAGTAAAATCATCACTGCGAGATGTCATAATATCAATCAGTGTATCTAAAGTGTAGTTTTTATAAACATCATCATACCATTCATGTAATATAACTTCGTCGGCAAAATCTACTATTCCACTTCTCATTCGAAGTAAATTTCTAATCGTAATATTTTCCGCATTAGGAAAATCCGGCAGATACTTTGATAATGAGTCGGAAGTACTTAATAAGCCATCATCAACAAGCGCCAAAATAACTGTTGCCGTAAATGTTTTTGTAATACTGGCAATCCTAAATGGATCATCGAATTGTCTTCCTGTATTCGTTGCAAGATTTGCTTTACCAAAAGATTTCAAATAATTACCTTCACCGGGTATCCACACACCAACTACTACACCGGGTAAATTATTTGCTGTCATTGTGCTGTCAATTAGCTGATCGAGTTGTGTGGTTAACCCTTCCGCTAATTGCACATCGGGTTCAGGCTC
>CAZAKB010000183.1:0-4051 GCA_964485475.1 uncultured bacterium | reverse complement strand
GCTGATCGAGTTGTGTGGTTAACCCTTCCGCTAATTGCACATCGGGTTCAGGCTCTGTTACCTTGGTGCAACTTGTGTAAAATCCCACAATAATGATAGCAATACTTACTAATGTCATCTTATAATTCACCATGACGCCTTTATTTATTAATTAATTCATCGAATCTGTGAAACATATTCTTCTGTAGAAAGAACTCTTTCAATAATGATTTCGGCATTTTTGCGAAGTACGAACTCCGATAGTCCGATTGCCGTATCTGGAGATCCCCAATCGTAAGTATATCCCAAACGCGTCCACGGATAACGCGGTGGAAAATAAGAATACAAAATATTATTATTGAACCATTCTACATATTCCGGATCCACATCATCAGGAAACATCAGATCACATACACTATCCGTGATTTCAGAATCAGGCGCCGGGCGAAAAAGGTCTTCTGTTGAAGCCCAAAATTCCACAAAATGAGAGTGTTCTGCTTCGGGAGCTAATCCCAATAATTGCTTCAAACGCAGAGAAGGATCATCAATAGTAAACACATGACTATTTACCCATATTTCCAGATCGGGAACTGCTGTGACCCAGGTGTCTCCCCACCAGCAAGAAACAGTGTCATGAACAGGATAACTGTCTGGATAGCTTGTCCAACTTATGACTAACACCATTGAACTGTCTTCATTCCAACTAATACTGGGGTTGCTCGGAACAATGGCTGTCAAATTGTTATAAATTTCGTTTTCTTCAGCTAACATTGCATCACTAATGGCATTTGAGTACATCTCATCGATACTAATTTGCACATCGGGTTCGGGCTCGGTTACCTTGGTGCAACTTGTAATAAATCCAGCAGTCAATATGACAATACTAGATATTTTTATAAGATTTTTCATTATTAACATCCGAATTTGGTTTTAATTGTTTATTAATAGTTCAGGATAAATGATTCCGGATATTAACGGGAGAAGATCAAGAGGTTCTGTTTCATTTAACTGACAGTTATACCAGACAATGATACTGCAGTTTTTCTCCGGATTGTGCATCATCAGGCTTGTGAATCCAGGTAAACCTCCGTTATGTCCATAAAATCCTTTATATTCAAAAATGCCATCTCCGTATTCGATATAGTTACCGGAATTACAACTGGCAAGTCTGTGTTCCTGCATCGATACTGACAGCAAATCGCCTTCTGTCATAGCTTTAACATAGGTCTGAAGCTCATAAAGAGTTGAGGTGATGCAGCCCGCCGCTCCCGCCCAGGATATGTCAAAGTATTCGGAGCATTCCGGGAATTCAGGGTCGTAATCGCCGGCATAATAGGCTTTAGAATGGTTATCTCCAGGAATATTAATACCCGATAACAAATATGTTGTATTTAATAATCCCAAAGGTTCTATAATACGGGTCCGTACTTCCGATTCAAGAGAATTACCTGTAAGTATTTCAATAATTTTCCCAATAATAACAGTGTTAGAATTGCTGTAATGAAAACCGGAACCAGGGGTAAAGTAATATTCATTTTGAGCGGCAATTGCAATTAATTCTTCTGTGGTCCAGACTTTTTCCGGATTGTCAATTACTTCCTGGAAAAATTCCTCTGTCTCAGAATAATTAAATATACCACTGCTCATATTTGTAAGCATTTCAACGCTTACATTATCTGAATTAGGAAAGTCCGGCAGATATTCTGATAACGTATCATCCAGGTTGATTAGACCATCATCTACAAGCTGGAAAAGAACGGTCACTGTGAATGTTTTGGTATTGCTACCAATTCTAAAAACCATCTCATCAGAAATAGCGTCACCCGTTTCCAGATCAGCAACTCCGGCTGTGTGAATTAATTCTATGCTTTCATTGGGAGCCCAGACACCGGCTACAAGGCCCGGCACATGGGTGTTTACAATGATAGAGTCCAGGACTGCTTTGATTTCTGCCTCGATGATTTCAGACTGTGGTGAGGACTGGGTAGGCTCATTTTTTCCGCAATAGCAAAGGGATAGGCTTAGGGTAAACGTGACGATGGACATAATAAAAATACGCTTCAATTTTTTCATAATAAATCCTTTTAAGTATATTGGTTGTCAATTAATTATTATCTCAGTAATCTTGCCTGAAGTAGGTCTTCTAAATCTCTGCGTCCATCCAAAATACAATGAACATATACATCGGATTCAATTATTCGATAGATAATTCTATAGGGTTTAAAATGTATCTCTCGATATTCGTAAATCCCAATGCGCTCCAATTCCGGTGGTAGCTGCCCCCGGCCCGCCAACTCGGATAAATTGGATATTTTCTCTTCAATATTTCCAGGTAACAATTCCGCTTGATTTATAGAATCAGTGCTTGCGACATATTTAACAATACTGAATATATCCTCTTCGGCATCGGCAATAATATATATTTTATATTCCATTAGATAGTGCTTTGACTCAAACGATTACGAATAGATTTGAATGATTCAGAAACTGGTTTATAGTCTTTATCGTTTTGACTTTTATTACTCAACGCAAGTATTTTTAACAGTGCCAGACTTTCCTGAATCTGTTCGTACGTTTTAATATCCTGGAGGATTGCTTTGGCGTCGCCGTTCTGAGTAATAACCAGAGTCTTATTTGTATCGATAATATCCCGGATTATCTCTGATGCGTGGGCTTTTAGATAACTGATTGGTTTTAGGGTTTCACTTATTTTCAGATTTCATTCTCTCTATATATGGACCAAATATAGTCTATATTGTCGTCTGGTACAATCCTTTCATTTACACTGCTAACGATGTCTATGCCACATCAAGGATCACGAACGTTCCCCCTGTTGGACAGGCGCTTAATTTATTTCTATTAATTACGCAAGCATAAACATAGGAGCTCACTCTATCGATCAAAAAAGTGTGCCGTAACTGTGCTGTTTTTTTGTCTGCCCCTGTCTATTCCTGTCATCTCAAAGATTAAAATCTTGATGAAAAACGACTATTGAACAAAAGTAAAAGAAAAAGCCCGATTTGTGGTCGGGCTTTAATTCAAATTACTGGATATTACGGCTATGCGTTACCAATCACGGATTTTAACACGGCCCTGTATTTCATCACTAAATTTTAACAGGTCATCTTCCTTTAACATCCCATATTTATACATCAGACACATGTGAAATACCATATTTGATCTTGAATTATCGTCTAAACAATTAATGAGTATTTTCTTTTCTCTTTCTATCTTATTTCTGGCATCCCAAAATCGGTCTGTTTCAGTTTTAACATTATCCTCTAAGATCTTTATGATTTCTATATTTTTCTCCTGCAGATAATTTTCTCGTAATTCAGGTATCAGTTTACTGTATAGTTTCCAGTCTTTTTCCAATGGTCCGAGTTTTGTCATAAGTGTTCCCCCTATATAAAGGAAAAATACGAAAATATTCAATAATCTTCAAATCCAAATTCGTCCCAGAGCTAGGCGTTATCTCCACAGAATGGTTCGCAATTAAGACTTGAGAATGGAAAGGAATGTCAGTTATTTGCGATACTGATTTGAAGTTTCATCCCGAGAACACGGGCATATTTCTCCAGAGTAGATAGCCGTATATCCTCTGCATGATTTTCTATTCTTGATATCGCCGATTTCTTAGTGCCCAGTTTATTCGCCAGTTCTTCCTGGTTAAATCCCGATTTTTCACGCATCTGTTTTAAGATTATTCCGACCTTAAAATTTTCATATCCGGTATCAAAATTCTCTGAGAATTCAATATCATTACGTTTTCTGTTTTCAATATAGTTGTTTACGTCACTCATATTATTTTCTGCTCATATAGTCTCGTTTATGATTTTCGGCGATTTCAATATCACGTTTAGGTGTTTTTTGAGTTTTCTTAATAAACGTATGATTTAAAACGACAATTTTATTCCCATCCAAAAATCCCCGGATCCTATATGGTTTATCGCTAGCTTCCACACGAACGTCCCAAATATCTTCTGTATCAATGTAATTTTTTAAACTACTTTTTGGGTATATTTTCAATATTCCCCAATTCATTTGAAAATCCAGATAGCTTTCTGCGCTT
>CAZAKB010000182.1:2262-5430 GCA_964485475.1 uncultured bacterium | reverse complement strand
CCTTTTTCGAATTTCGGAGAAACTGAATCGACATTATCCCAGATTTTTGCATTTATCGTTCCCGATTTGTCCATTAAAGTCAAATCAAGATATTCCTTTTCAGTTTTTGTTTTACGAATATCTTTTGAAAAAACCACAAAGAAAGCGGAAACGGTCATATTTTCCTGAAAATCGCTTATGAATTTTCGTTCCATTTTTCCCTCAATGTTAACCATTGAATAATAGGGAAAATTTGGAAAATTGTCTATTGTTTTTATTTGTTTCAGGTCATTCTAATGGAGGAGCGACCGAAGCATCTGTAATAATAAGTGAGATTTCCTGGAATCGGTCGTTTAAGACCGGGAGATTCTTCATTCATTCAGAATGACAAAATAAACCGTCCGGCTGAAGCAAGAACCGGACGGTATGTAAGTCATCGGATAAATGTGTTTAAACCGTGTATTCTTGTTCTTTACAAACGATATTCATCGTCTCAAGTTCATCCAGCACCGGATTGTAAATATCAGGGAGAACCGGAGCATGCACGCCGGTAACAGTGATCTTGCCCTGAAGAATCAAGCGGGTGGCAATCGCAGCCGGCAGACTGACCGTGCGGGCCATGGACGAATCGTCGTGGGGAATGCCAAAATCAACAAGTGTTGATGTGATTCGTTGTTTTTTATTGGGCCATTCCGCCAGGAAATCATGATAAAGAACAATCATATCCCGCTCACCATCTTTATAAGGCATTTTTTCCAGAAAACGGGCCGTCATGATATCCAGATATGTGGGTTCATCGGGCAGTTTATCATTACTGAAGAATCCCAGCCATTCCAGCCGGTCTAAAACCTCTTCGCTGGCATCGTCACCGAGAAAGGTTTTAGTTGCTTCACGTGTGCTCATTTTGTCTGATGCATTTACCAGACGGCGGGTCAAGTCATCGTAACTTAATCCAGCCAAATTATCACGTTCAGTATCATCAAGAACGCCCAGACGAGCAATGCAAATCAACGTATCACACCAACCGATATTCCGGATAGTGCCGCGAAACATGGTTTTTGCATCTTTAAGCCCGTAGGTTTCGATGTAGGGTAGGGAATTGCGGTTAGGATAGGTTTCAAATTCCGGTTCACCTTCAATGTTCAGCGACCAGTGATTCCGGAAAAGATTTTTACCTTCAATTTCAACAATTTTACCGTCTTTCAAATATTTTGCATCGTTCCGTCCGGCCATTAATACGCCGCGAGGACTCCAGCTGAATTTATATCCATAGGGATTATCATTGGCTTCCGGGGCAGGCAGACCGCCGCAATAAGACCGAAAACTGATAACTTTACCACCATTGTTTTCGACATTATGAATAATGCGCATTGCTGACATATGATCGATACCGGGATCGACACCGATTTCATTTAGAATCAGTATTCCGGCATTTTTTGCGTCCTGATCAAGGGCTTTCATCGCGTCACTGATATAGGAAGTGGTGACCATGTATTTTTTATGCTTGATACAATATCCGGCAACTTTAACATGAAACGTATAGGGTAACAAACTGATTGCCAGATCACAATTTTTGACCAGTTCTTCCAACTGGGCATCGTTTTTGACATTCAATTCGATGGCGTTGCCCTGAGGATGTCCATCGATTAATTTGACCGCTTTACTGACTGTACGGCTGGCAACAGTCACTTTAAATTCGGGAACATTTAACAGATACCTGACCAGTGGTCGTGAAACCAAGCCAGCTCCAAGCACCAAGACATTCTTCATAACTCTCTCCCTAAATGATTTAAATTATTACAGTTGGCAAGCATTAAAGACTTTTTATGAATTCGTACATATATTGAAAGTCGGGGGTGAATTTTCCATGATACAAAATCATCGCCCGTTTAAGTTCCGCCGGTAGTTTGACTTCATCAAAATCATGATCAAAATCGGTTTTTAATAAGGCCGGGATAAATTCTTTTAGCACGGTGCTGAAAACAGTCGATGATTCTTTTGGTAATTCACAGGGAAGATTATCTACAGCCAATACTATGGGTCCGTTACCGGACGTGCCGTATTTTATTTCCTCTGTTTTCGGATCATAAACGTAGACCGGATTGCCGGAATCGGTTTCAATCATGTTGCATTCAATAGAACCACCGATGTCGCAGGTAATATCACCAATAATCCTCAGCGGGAGAACCGAACCGGAACTGTATTTCTCTTTGAGATACTTCTTCATAACAAGCCGCGGGTACATGGTATCCCAGTATATGGCATTGATCAGAACGGAAAGATAAGGAAGATAATCTTCAAATTTCGACTCGTATTTTTCCGGATAATCGTAATAGTCCTGGAGATTGAACTCTGAATTTGAATTCTTTGGTTTGACCAAATGTTTTTCCTTGAAAACAACTTTGTAAAGGTGCTTTTTGGAGAATTTTCCTTTTTTATAAAAATCCGCTAACTCTTCCGGCTGGATCTCAATATGTGGGAAAATATCGAACATTTCCTGGGCCCCATGGGACACATTGCCATATCCGGAAAATCCAAAAATCAGTGGTGTGATGCTTTCAGGCAATCCTTTTTGTGATAATATTACGGCCTGTTCTTGATAGGCTGTTTTAATTGATTTTAGATCGGGATAATTCAGTGCTTGCTTTAATTTACTGAAAACACTTTCGAAACCTTCATTTTCAAGCCGATTTCCCAATGCCCAGAAGGAGTCGATCATTCCGGCGATTCCGGCAAAACGTCCGAAAAAAACCAGACGACGCCCGTTGTCATCGATGATTTTTTCATAATCAATAAGGGTCGTCTTTAGATCAACCATATGTTTAAGGAGAGGCATATTGTAGGGTTGGCCTTTGATAGTATGAGAGAAAAAGATGTACTTTTTTCCCGAAAGTAAAAAATCGATGGGTATTTCCTTTACTGCAAATACAATATCGCATTCCGACAGATCTTCCTGAACAATGGCGCCAGCCTGGCGATATTCATCGTCTTTAAAAGTCCGAATTGCGGAAGGCTGGATATAAAATTCCACCGGGAATTGATTTAACAATGAGCGAATATGCTCTGGTATTAATGGAACCCGGGCTTCATATTCGTTTTTATCTTCACGTCGTATTCCGATGCGCATGATCCCTCGATAATTATTAAGAACTTTAGAAAGTTAAGTGATATTACTTTGAAATGGAAGGA
>CAZAKB010000182.1:0-2162 GCA_964485475.1 uncultured bacterium | reverse complement strand
AAGAAATATCGCACTATAATACGCTATGAAATTAATAGAAATGTAACCGAATAGGTTTCTATTTTATCTCAATTTATCTGTCTAAGTATTCAATAAAAAGGATTCAGGAATAATGAAGTATTTCATTAAAAAATACCGTCTGAAAATCAAATCTTTAATGATCATCTGCTTTTTTATAATGCTAACTGCCGGATTGCCGGCTTTTACAATCAGTGGCCATCTGTCGGACTTGGTTACAGGGAATCATTTATCACAGGTGAATGTGGTTGTCATATCCGATGACTATGGGATTCGTGATACGGTATTGACAAATTCCATCGGAGAATGGGAATACACCAGTGAATTTTCGACGATTGATCAAAACACTAATTTGCCGAAAGAATTCCGACTCAGCCAGAACTATCCTAATCCTTTTAATCCATCTACAACGATTGATTTCAGAGTTGCAGCAACAGCGAACGTAGAAATCTCAGTCAATAATATCCTTGGGCAGGAACTGGATTCGAAACGCCGATTGCTGAATGCCGGGAATTACCGGATTGACTGGCAAAGTACAGGTTCGGCCGGGGTTTATTTCTATACACTTCGTTTCAATGGAAAGTCGATTACCAAAAAAATGATTCAACTGGATGGTGGAAGTGGCGGCGGTTTATCGGAGATAACCGGGACATCATTCAGGCAATCTTCAGAATTAGCCAAAGTATCGGCATTACCATTAACGATTATCTACGATAAGTTTGCATACGTTGGTGATACCGTTTCCGTTGCAGTTTCCGGCGGTGAACAATTTGAGACGGTTCTGGAAACGATCCATAACAGTCTCATGCTCATTGATCTGCACAATGATCTTTTGGAACAGATGCTGGACGATCCTTATTATCACTGGATGCCGGAACACAATTATCACCATACAGACATTCCCCGGCTGATTAAAGGTGGGGTGGATATACAGTTTTTTGTAGTCTGGATCAGCCCCAGCGGTACTTATTCCAGCAATCCCTATCAGGGTGCGCAGGCTGCGCTGAGTTTGTTTAACCGGGAACTGGACCTATATCCGGAATATATTCAGCAGGCGACGACATTTGATGAAGCGATTTCGATTAACTATGATGATAAAATCGCTGCCGTTATGTGTGTCGAGGGCGGTCATACAATTGAAAATGATATCGATAATCTCATTGCGCTATACGACGCTGGAATGCGCTATATGACGATTACCTGGAATAACAGCACCGATTGGGCGGTATCAGCTAAAGATGAGCAGCATTATCATAGTCGCTCTGGGGGTTTGAATGATTTTGGCCGTGAGGTTATTCGTACAATGGACTCGTTAGGAGTCATTATCGATGTGTCTCATGTAGGGATTGAAACAGTTAGTGATATTCTGGAGACTACAGTCAATCCAATTGTTGCAACCCATTCTGGTGCTCGATCAATAACCGATCACTATCGTAATCTAAACGATGAGCAGATTATCGCAATTGCGGAAGGTGGGGGAGTGGTTGGTGTCGTATTTTATCCGTATTTTATCAGTGGCTCCCGGACAGCCAGTATTGATCAGGTAATTACACACATCGATCATATCGTGGACTTGGTGGGTATTGACCATGTTGCTCTTGGATCGGATTTTGACGGAATTGAAGTGACTGTTAGCGGGTTGGAAGATGTATCGAAATTTCCGGATTTAACACTGGCACTTTTAGAACATGGATATACTCCGGATGAATTGGCTAAAATATTAGGGAAAAATTTCCAGCGGGTTTTTGAACAGGTTTGTGGAAAACCACCGGCCAAATTAGTTTATCATTAATAAGTGTAATTGGTTATAGCACTAATAGTGGCGCTGTGTAAATGAAAAAAGCCCCGTATCAATACGAGGCTTTTTTTGAAAATGGCTTTAGGGCTCTTTACCAACGCTTGGTCTGGCCGCCACCCCGATTGCTTCCACCGCCGCTTCCACCGCCGCCATTTCTACGAAATCCGCCTCCACGGTTTTCGCGGGGTTTAGCTTCATTAACGACCAATGTACGGCCGCTTAATTCTTTACCATTTACTTCCTGAATTGCTTGCAGTGCTTCGGTTTTTTCCGGCATTTCGATAAAGCCGAAACCGCGCAGTTCGCTAGTATACTGGTCTTTAATTAATTTAACATCGGTCACTGT
>CAZAKB010000181.1:0-5660 GCA_964485475.1 uncultured bacterium | reverse complement strand
ACGAAAACAACTCTTAACTATTAAGGAGGTAATGGCCAATGAGTTCGATAATTACGTTGATCCTCGTGGTGTTTCTGGTGAATTATTTGATGAGGCCTGCGCAAACGAAAGCGTTCCTCAGGGATATATACAAACGTATTTGTCGTTGAAGGAAAAGATCCATGGCATAGAGTCTCAACTGGGCCTCGTGAACACTGAGGTTTTTACGGAAACGTCAAGCAGAATAAGATTACCAAAACTGATCGAAAGGAGCGTCTATGACAAGTTCCAGATACGACTTTGAGGGTCTCTGGTTTGATATTTACCGCAAGGTTCTAAAACACAACGAGATTCTGGGAGACCAGGGGCTAGATAAATCTCAACTGAGAGAGGTAACAACATCCATCTTCATTGCCCAATCTCAAAGGGGTGTTGTCAGGCCGATGAACCTGAACGGCTTTACTGAATCAGTGCTGAAAGAAGTATCTGAGATTAAGGACCGAGGCCTTCAGGAGAAAATTTATAAGAGTATCACTGAGATAGTTAAAAGTAATAAAACGAAAGGAGGCTGAGATGCCTTTATATGAGTTCCGTTGCACCTATTGCGACAATGTCTTTGAAAGGATTCAGGCATATCACGCGGACTGGCCTATATGCCCTGTGTGTGGATCAGAGGCGCAGAGAATAATGTCACCCTCAAGTGCCAAATTTAAAGGCTCAGGCTTCCATTGCACCGATTACGGCAGCCATGGCAGGGTCCGGCATCACCACCGGGATAAGCCATGAAACAACGTTATCCATGGCCGGCCTCTCAACTGGATGAAAAGGACATGGAAAAACTCTATCTGGCAAGAAAGAATACTGGCAAGCCAATGACTGTGTTGATCAAAGAAGCGGTCAGGAACCAGTACGCAAGGGAGGCCGATGAAAAGTAAAATTGGATTTGTGGACACTGAAGACAAAGGCCAGAAGGAGCCTTTCATGGGAAAAATTGAGGACCAAGAGGAATGTGGTTGGGAATTCTGGCAAACCCTGATTATTGATTTCCTGCTGGCTTTTGGGGCGCTGTCCCTGCTGAAAGAGATCCTGGTTTTTCTGATGAGTTTGAAAAAAAGGGGTTGATCCCCTTTTTTAGCTATAATTTGGTGAATCTTAGAAGGGGTGGATGACATCCCCTCTTTTTTTTAGATATAAATGTCATTTTGAATTTTTTTATACAAACTAATATACCCAATTGTTATTTTATTGATTACCTGCGATAAAAAATTACAGTGAGGATTTTTAAAAATGAGGATGATAGTTTATTGCAAGAAATTTATGGAAAGAGTTGAAAAAGAAATCATTTTCCTAGATAATGAAAAAAAACTTAAATATTTAGATGAACGTATTGATTGGTTAGATAATTATGGAAATATATTAGAAGTGACATTGAGTGATCAACGCCTTGATCCTAATGTAATATGTGAAGAGAATAAACAACAAATAATAGACGAAAATGATTTGAAGCCAGGTGATTGGGATGATGTTCGTTCAATAATTCCGCCGGAAGACTGGATTGACATATTATACCGTTTATATGAGAAGGAAGTTAAAAAAATAATAACTAAATATAGACAAAACGAGCAAGATAAACGTTTAAATTTTCTATCGAGTGAATTGGATAGTATATACGATTTTGTGAATAACACTGATTTATACAACCACAATGTTGACCCTTTTGAAGATTTTATATCGATTGAGAAAGCGATAAAAAAACGCTTATCAGATATAAATTCCTTAAAAAAAGGTTGTCAAAATTTAGAACTCATTGTTCGATCAAAAATTAATAGTGAAGGAGATGGGACTAATGATAAAGCAATGCAAGATCAGAAAACGGTTGATAAATCCAAATCAATTGAAAAAGAAAAGTTAAACAAAGAGCTTTCAATTTTAAATAAAGATCAACAAAAAGTAGTACTTTATTTATGGGAAAAATATAAAAATTTAGAACAGTTTCAAGGTTCAAGAGAAATGAGAGAAGCGGGAGTTAATAATTATGATGGATTTGCGGCTCTATTTCTAAGTACTAAAAATTCTGAACAAAAGAATTTTTTCCATAATTCTTTTAATGCTCGACGCAATGATAAACGCATTCGAAGAGGGTACTATATATTCTCATTGAAATTTCAAGAACGAATATTGATGACATTTGAAATCTAAATTTTTCTTTTCAAATATAATTCTAATTTCAACCTAAGATCAGCACATTTTATCGACGAAAATATTTTCTTTTTTCATTCCATTTTTCGGTGGTTTTAGAACTGTTAAACTATTTGTGGTTTTTAAAACGATTAAACTAAATGGGATGAAATGGAGTTTGTTCAAATTCGAAAAGAAAAAATAATTATCTATGCTGATAGTAACGAGCGTGAAGAAGAAATACGAAAATTTATTCTGAGTTTATTGGAAGTCATCAAACAGATTCAGGAAAAGTTGAAATAATGCAGTCGCAAAAACCTTGTAAGACGTTGACATACAAAGATTTCGGGATTGATTTGCCGATTGATGCAGTTGGTCAACATTATAAAATTTGTCCACGGTGTTCTGAAAGTCGAAAGAAATCGAAAGTAAAATGCCTTGGAATCGACGCAGATCGTCAGATCTGGCACTGCAATCATTGCGAGTGGTCGGGATCGTTAAATCAAGAGGAACGAAAAAAGCCATATTTAAAATTAAATCCATTAAGAGACGACCAAATTCCCACAGAAAAATTACCCGATGATATTGTGAAATACTTTTCAGATCGAGGTATTTCGAAGCAAACATTGGACGCCTATGACGTTAGATATGATCAAAGCACATATTTTCCCCAGATTAATTCAAAAGTTGGTGGAATCTGTTTTTTATATAAGAAAAACGGGAATATTGTAAATATCAAATTCCGATCAATTAATAAAGATTTCAAACAAATAAAAAATGCGCTTTCGATTTTATTTGGCATGGAAATGGTGCCGGATTATACCACTGATTTTGTCATTATAGTCGAAGGTGAGATCGATGCGCTAAGTTGTTACGAGGCCGGATTTAAATTTGTAGTAAGTGTCCCTAACGGTGCTCATTCAATACGATCAAAAAATTTTGAATCAAAATTTAAATTCTTGAAAACGTGCGAAGAATTTTTAAATGGTTTTGACAGATTTATTATTGCCGTTGACAATGATGAGCCTGGGAAAAAATTTGGAATACAACTCGCACAACGATTAGGCCTTAATCAATGCTATTCCGTGACGTATCCGGAAGGGTGCAAGGATGCGAACGATGTTCTTGTAAAATTTGGTGAAGAGGGAATTAACCGTCTTATTGGTTCAGCAAAACTGTTTGACAAACAATTGCTGGAAGATAATGACCTACAGGAAAAACGTGAATTTCCCGGCCATTACATCGAAGATATCATATCCGATAACGCTCCACCACCACCTTTTATAATTGATAAAATTCTCCCAGAAAAATCGATTCTCTTAATAAGTGCGCCGCCTAAAAGTTTCAAAACAATGTTTTCCTTCAATTTGGCCATCAGTTTTGTGTCTGGGAAATCATTACATGATTTTAAAATTTCAAAACCATTCAGTGTGTTTTATTGTCAGGCGGAAATGGCGTATTTTGTAACCCGTGATCAGCGTTTGAAACCGATGATGCAATATATGTCGACCGTCCCAAGAAATCGACTATTTGTGACCGATCGTGTTACATTTAATGTCCTTGACGATAAAAAATTTGAGAAACTTACAAAATTATTGCAATATTATGATGTTGCAATCTTTGATCCTTTCGTATCGTTTCATAATGCAGACGAAAATAAAAACGACCAGATGCAAAGAGTTATGGAGCGGTTCCGTTTACTTACGACATTATGTAATGTCTCTGTAATTCTTGTTCACCATTCTCGTAAGGCATTTGATGGATATGGCGGTAATAACGCCCGTGGTGCTAGTGCAATTTTTGGAGCAGTTGACAGTTTTATCGAACTTAAAAAAATTGACAAGTCCACCGTACAAATCCATTTTGACATGCGCTATGGGGCACCAATTGAAAATGTGACCTATAAACTGAACCCGCTGACCCTATGGCTGGGAAAACTAGCTACAACGAATACGGCCACTGACAGAAATGATAAAATATGCTCCTTCGTTCAAGAATCTGGCGGATCAATTGCCAATGTTAATTTAAAGAAAAAAATCGAGACAGAATTTAAAGTTTCCAACAATACGGCGACATCGTGGGTCAAGAATATTATAAATGCGGGGCGTCTTACATCTGATGGAAAAAATCGAAATCCAATAATTTCATTACCCTAAAAAGATGGAAAAATAATGATTATTAAAACATCCGTTATCGAAGTTGCTGAACCTTATCGAACCTTATTGAATTGTACAACAAGCATTATCGCAATTCAAAATGTGTTTTTAAATGGCTATAACTTATTGAATATCAGCGATAAACGGCCTATCGAAGTAATCGAAGTTACCTATATAAATATATTATCGCAATTCGATAATAGTATAATTTTGGTAATTCATAAGAAAGCAAAGGTTAATAAGATGGGGCCAAATATTTTTGGGGAAAAATATAAGTATTATAACAAAAGGGATATGAGAATATGAAAGTAATCAAACTTGAAAAAAATGACAGTATCATTACGGCAACATGTCCGGCATGTCAATTACATAATTCTGCAGTAATTGATTTTAAAAACATTCGATGCAACAATTGTAAACAGGTGTGGAAAATTCGAGATTTTCCATGTTCAATATTAAATGACGATACTGGCAATGTTGTTTTTGCATTAGTTCGTGAAGAAGGTTCAACACTAAAAATAATAGCCACCTCAGAGGATCGAAAACATTTTGTATCATTTGAGGAAAACTAATGTGGCAATGGTATCGATATGCAGGATTCACAACAAATTCTTGAAAAATTAGACAAAATCGAAAATTCGATTTTAAGAATTGTTCCCCGATGGCTGACAGTCAGAGAAGCAGCAAATTATTGCCGGATTAGCGAATCCAAAATGCGAAAACTTATCTCGTCGGGTGAGGTGCCTATTAATCGATTAGACCGTAAAATATTGCTTAATAGGCGAGCACTCGATTATTATATAATCTTCGGAACGAGTAAACCAACCAAACGAAAGCGAGAAGATATGGAATATATGATATGAAATCTATAACATGCTATAAATCCAGTTTTTCTGGTATATGTAATTCGAAAGAAAACGAATTACAAGGAGGAGTCAATGGCAGGTATGAGAAAGATGAAGGGGAAATATTATGTTCGAGTGCGAAATAATGGTAAAGAAGTACTATTACCGACAGGAACAGGTTATAAGCGTGACGCTGAAAAAGTATTGCGAAAAATCCAGCAACAGGAATTAGAAGTGAAGCAACGATTAAGATCTGAGATTGATGGCGCTTCTACCAAAGTGACAATTTTAGATGGTATTAAATATTTTGAGAAAAATGTTGGCCCGGAAAGGAATTTACAAAAAACAACGATATATACATATAAACTAGGAACGGGTAATTTTAAAGAATGTTTTAAAACTGTTAAAACATTTAAGGATCTTGAGAAGAAGCATTTTTCAGTTCTGGTCAATTACCTTCAGAAAAAATACAATAATACGACCGTAAATATTCGATTACGAT
>CAZAKB010000180.1:0-5673 GCA_964485475.1 uncultured bacterium | reverse complement strand
ATTATCGACACCCGGAGTGGTTGTCCGTTGACGCGGATGGCGTCAAAGACATTAATCGTAAATTTAGAGATTTCGAAAGAATTAACACGGAGGGTATCTACCTGTCTCCATTGGTTCCGGAGGTTGATGATCATTTAGTAGAAGTTATCAAGGAAATTGTCGAAAATTATAATGTTGACGGAATCCATCTGGACTACATTCGATATCCGAAAAACTGTTACGATTTTAATGAAATCGGCCGGCATCGATTCAAAGATATTTACGCGGTTGATCCCATTCTGTTATCAATTTCCAATAAATCCTTTTTTTCCGGAATGGAGGCGAACACTATTGAAAAACTGATGGAGAAGTGGGCTGATTATCGACGCGATGCCATCACGGAACTCATTGTCGACATACGGGAAACAATCATTACAACACGCAAACCGATTGTATTAAGTACAGCGGTCAAACCAGATCCTTTTGAAGCACGGAACCATTTTTATCAGGATTGGGAAAAATGGCTGAAACTTGATTACATTGATTTTGCAGTGCCAATGAACTATACTTCCAATGCCGAACTGTTTGAAGATAATTTGATGAAAATCGATCCATTAATAACAAAAGAAAAAATCTGGATGGGTATCGGTGCCTATAATCAAGGTCGCTATGAAGCATTAACCAAAATTATGGTTTCCTATTCAAATGGCTATGATCATCTGGTATTATTTTCATATAAAACGCTTGCCAGCCAACCTAATTATTTTCCAACTCTACGCAAAGCCTTTTCAATCGAAAAATATTAATTCCCACTTCAATACAGGTTCGTACTAAAAAAGTAAAACCGGTATGAATGTAAATCAATAGCCTATATTGACTTATTATTATTTATTCTTAAATTAAGTAAAACAAATACTTGTATGTTTTATTATTGATAACATTGAGGATTTAGGATGGCATTATTAGAGGTATGTCTCGTCGATGAATCACCACTTTCGGCCTATCTTGGTGTGGTGTTGAGAAAGCCCGATGCGGTTGTATGGCTGCGCCGGAATGATCAAAAAAAACTGGTGAATTATTTAGAAACCACCTTAGCCGGACAGTTATCGGCATTGTACGAAAGCCGTGAAATTAAAAGTGATCCTGATGAATTTATTGATCAGTGTCACCAGATCATCAAGGATTATCCCGATCATGATATCCTGCTGAATACTACCGGGGGAGATCGCCTGAGAATGTTGCTGGCCGTTGATATTTTTAAAAAGGCCGGTAAAGAGATCTTTTTTATCGATACGGATCATTCCAGATTGGTGAATATTGAATCTGGAGAAAAGAAGATATTTCAGCTAACCCTGACGGTAAATGAATATACGGCAATTCATGGTGTTGAAATTGAATCTGGTGTTCGCTTCGATCCGGAAATCGGAAAACGTAGTGGTTTGTCTTATTTTATTGGAAATAACCTGGATGAGATTATCCCATTTATCGACTCGATCCGACAGGAATGGAACGACATGGGAGATGAAAAAAAAGATATTCAATGGCGTATGGACGGTCAGTACCACCGGTTTCTGATTAGTTTTGAAGCATCGAGTAATAAAATGCGGTTCCGGTTTGGAAATCCAGAAAATCAAAAAACGGTGGAAATTCATTACGATGGAGCCAATTTCCTGTTTAATGGCGGCTGGTTGAGAGAACTCGTTTTTTTGCGGGTCCATCGTAGTCAGTATGATGATGTCCGTCTTGATGTCCGACTGCATCGGGATTCGTTACCTGAAGGGATCAAAGCGGAATCCATGCTGGACATAACGATGATGAAAGGTTGTCACTTTTACGTATTTCAATGTTTTTCCTATCCTATAACCCGGGAATCATTTATTGAGTTAAAAGCTGTTGAGCACAGTGTGAAGCTGCTAAACGCGACGTGTTTTATATTCATGGCTCACAGGCCTCACCGGGGATTTGTAGAACGGGCAAAAGAGTGCGGCATCAATGTCATTTACGGACGCCGAATTCCGAATTTTAGTTTATAAATATTTTTAAGCAAACGCGATACAGGCCGCGCCGGCAATGATGAATAAGCCACCCAGAAGGCGTTCTTTCAGATTGCTTTCTTTGAACAAAAGCGCACCGTAAATAATCGCAAATAATAAACTTAATCGTTTTATCGATATCATATAGGCCACCTGAATCATTCCAATGGCTGTAAAGTGGGTAATTGCCATTAAAGCCATAGCCAGGCCGATGCTCAGTTTCTGAAACGGATATTCAAAAAGAGTCCGATAATGTTTCCGTTCCGTAAACAGCACAATCAACGTAAAACCTGCCGCCAGCAGTGAAAAATATACGATAGTCATAAACAGCGGTGAAGATTTGATAATTGCTACTTTTCCATAGGTAGCCGTAACGGAATACAGAATCGCTACACAAAACATATACAGAGAACCACGGTTCCTGAAAATAGCCAGCCAGGGTTCGAAAATGCCGTATTTTGCCCGGTCAATCTGAAGAGTGTAAGTTCCGATCGAAACAAGAATGACGCCGGCAATGCCCACTCCCGTTAAGCGCTCGCCCAGGACAATTGTGGGGATTAAAAGCAGGAATATTGGAGACAGACCAAGATAGGGAACAGTCAGTGACAACGGTGCAATTTGAATGGCCCGCATGTAGAGAAACGTCGTCACCAGATCTATTGCCACACAAATCAGAATAGCGCCCCAGAATCCGGGCTTGAGTTCCGGGATATCAATGAAAAACAGGAGTAACAATAAAAAAGGCATGGCATAAAATTCCCTAACCCAGGCAAGTACAATTGCTGGTGTTCGTACGGCCTCTTTTTTTGACAGAGCGTCTGCGCTGGCAAAGAAAAAACCTGAGAGAATGCTGATCAGATACCACATAGAATTCCATCTTTCTTGGTTAATATTACCGTTGAATTTAGAATCAGCAGTTATCAAGAACAAGATGATTGAAAAAAAACTTGCATTATAAGCATATGGCAAAATAAAAACAGGATTTGGTGGTAATCGTAAGAGATTCCAGGGACAGCCAAACGATTGAAGTCCAAGGCAGTTTTCTCAGTTCACGACGTGTCAGGTGACAGATTATTTAAGACCAATGCAAATATCTGAACCGATCTCTTTCCCAGAAAACTCGGAGAATCGAGATGACTGCGCTACGATTAGCACTACATTTTTCTAAAGGTATATCCGGTGAAGTAAGGTAGTGGGAAATTAATTAATAAATTTCCAAGACAGGAGGGAATTAACTACATTAGATGGAAAATATTTTTCACAATATCTCTTCGTGAAACAATCCCTATTACCTTGCCATCCTTGACGATCGGTATTCTATGGAAGTGTTTTTTAGAAATAACGATAGCAATTTCTTCCAAATTTGTATCCGGTTCAAAAAAAACAACATTTTTCGTCATGACCGTTTCAACTTTGGTGTTATTTAGATACCCATCGAATGCTACATTCAGAACATCTTCACAGGAAATGACGCCAACCAATTTGCCGGTGTCATCGACCACTGGCATACAACTGATTTTGTTATCGAGTAATTTTTTCACCGCATTTTTTAGAGGAACATCCGGTCCAGTAGCGATGATCTCTTTCAGCATAACATCTTTTGCTTGCAACGATTTTAACATAATCACCTCACTTGTTGTAATTAATCGCATTTTAGATATTTATTTATGCCTTCTGCCGCAACTTTTGCATCGGCGATTGCGGTAACTGCATCGAGGTTTATGTTGACAATATCTCCACCGGCAAATACGCCTGGAATGGCGGTCATACCGTTTACATCGACTTTGACCTTTCTTCTATCAGTGAATTCAAGCTGACCGGACAGTGTTTCGGGAAGAAATGAAAAATCGGCGCGTTGTCCAATTGCTTCGATGATCATTGAACCTTCCAGAAACTTCTCCTCATTTTCATAAAAGGTCGGAGAAAATCTGCCCTGCTCGTCAAATACCGATTTCACCTTTTTGCATAATAGCCCTTTAATATTGCCGTTGTCATCGAGAACAACCTCTTTGGGGCCCCAAGCCGGATTAAACTGAATACACTCTTCCTTGGCTTCTTTAATTTCCGTCTCTGTCGCCGGTAACTGGTCCCAATCTTCCAATGAAACTGTCTTTGTAATTACTTGTTGGTCAGGAAATTGAATGTGCTGTAATCTGATTGATTCCCGGGCAACATCCATGGCGACATTTCCACCGCCTATGACGATAATATTTTTAGCGACTTTTCGCTGATTACCGATTTTGTTATCCTTCAGAAAATCAAGCGCGAGGATGCATTTTTCAGAATTTTTAACGCTTGTAGAAAAACTAATCGTGTTTCCTGTTCCTATGAAAGTCACATCAGTATTTTTTAGAAGTTCTTCAAATCCAATATCTCTACCCACCCTTGTGTTGAATTTAAATTCAACACCGAGAGACTCAATATGGTGAACATCCTTGTCAATCGCATCGAGGGGTAATCGGTAGGTTGGCGGCCCTGTTCTGATAACTCCGCCGCCACCAGATAATTCATCATAGACAACGACTTCATGTCCTTGCAGACGTAAAAAATATGCCAGTGACAAACCACTTGGACCGGCGCCAATGATACTCACTTTTTTTCCGGTAGCTTTACCCGGTTTCAGTTCGAGTTCTTCTTTGAAATTTTTAATTTGATCAGCCGCATATCGTTTGAGCCATCTAATCGCAAGTGAATCTCCTCTTATATGTAATGAACAGGCATCTTCGCAGTGTGCCATACATATTCTGCCGCAGATGGAAGGAATTGGATTGTCCTCAAAAATAATTTTCAGCGATTCCTTGGGATTGTCTCTGTAAATAGCATCAATATAATCGGATATTTTCAGATGTGCCGGACATGCTTCCTCGCAAAGTTTGCATTCCAGGCAACGACCGGCTTCTTCTCTCGCCTGATCTTTGTTATAGCCGATCACTTGCTCAATAAAAGAAAGTTTACGCTCGTCTGGCTCTATCTCGGGCATTGTTACTCTGTCTGGTTCAAACAACGCATAGCGCATGTCAGGAGAGAATCCGTCATAGTTTTCCTTTCGATGGGATAAACTGGCTTGAAATATCGAGTAATCCTCGGCGGATTTATATGTGTCGGGAGCCTTTTTTTCATCTTTCGGGATAAAGGTAAAAGTTTTTGTGTCAAAATGGATATGAAAGAAATCTTTTGTCAGAGTCAGAGAGCCCGGAGGACAAATATCCACACACAATCCACAGAAGCAACATCTTCCGTAATCCAGCTGTGGTCTTTCATTCTTTTTACCTTCTTCAGGTTTTGCCTGCAATTCAGATATTTTTACCATTTCAATCGCTTTATTGGGACAGATATCCGCACAATTCCCGCAGCCTGTGCATTTTTCCCAATCGTTTTTATGAAAGCCTCGGTATCGATCGGCAATTATTTTTGTTTCAAAAGGGTATTTTAATGTTTGCGGTTTCTCAAATAAGTACTTTATTGCTTTGAATGGATTTAGATAGCTTGTTTTCGGCATTTTGTATCCTATGTTTTTATCTGTCTATTTCTGGAGCAACAACATATAAACTGATCATTATGTTGCCCACGTCCGAAACGCTTTCCCCTACCAGCGCTTTTTCCAATACGGTAAGTCCGTGATTATAGGAAGGTGTGTTGAAGTGAACCCGATACGGTTTAT
>CAZAKB010000179.1:0-5675 GCA_964485475.1 uncultured bacterium | reverse complement strand
GACGTTATATTATGCCCGCCTTTTACGTCGCTCTTTAACATTGGCGAACTATTGAAGAAAACAAAGGTTTATCTGGGTGCTCAAAACATGCACTTTGCAGATTCCGGAGCATATACCGGCGAGATTTCAGCGGATATGCTAAAATCAAGTTTCTGCGAGTATGTTATTTTGGGACATTCTGAGAGACGGCATGTGTTTAATGAATCTGACAGCCTGATTCATAAAAAATTGTTGACGGCACTGGAAAAAGGTTTGAAACCAATTCTGTGTGTTGGTGAAACACTTGAAGAACGACAAAGTGGTCGGACAGTAAGTGTCTTGAAACAACAATATACCGATGCATTTACCGGTTTATCCGAAGGTGAGATGAAAAATTGCATCATTGCTTATGAACCTGTCTGGGCAATCGGTACCGGCGTTGTTGCCAGTTCTGAACAGGCCTCAGAAGCCCATAAAGAAATTCGGTCCATGATTGCGAGTCAGTTTAACCTGCAACTGGCAAATGAGATCAGGATTCTGTATGGTGGCAGTGTTAAACCTGATAACGCAGATGAACTGATTGCAACCGCTGATATCGATGGATTTTTGATTGGGGGAGCGAGCCTGAAAGTTGAACCATTTGTTTCAATCATTCAGTCAATAGAAAATTATTTGGAAAAACAGGAGAAGTAGTGTATACATTTTTAATCATCGTTCATGTTTTGGTATCATTGTTACTGACATTGACAATTTTAATGCAATCCAGCAAGGGTGGTGGCTTGTCCGGTACTTTCGGAGGTGGCGGAAGCAGTTCGCTATTCGGAGGTCGTGAAGCGGCAACATTTTTATCAAAGTTGACATCCGGGCTTGCAGTTGCATTTTTCGTAATCTCAATTTTAATTGGTTTGATGTCCGCTCCACGTGGCGATGCGACGAGCATTATCAAACGTGAAGCAGATAAACGGGTGGCTCCTTCAGCAAATCTGCCGGTCCCTGCAGGTACTTTTGAAGATGTAGGTCCATCAGAACTGCCTGTAACAGAATAAAAAAACAAAGCAATAACTGTTTTTTGATGTTCGGAAATTTGCCGAGGTGGTGGAATTGGTAGACACGCATGGTTGAGGGCCATGTGGGCGGTAGCCTGTACGGGTTCGAGTCCCGTCTTCGGCACGATAATCTAATGAAAATAAGAGGATAACAATGAAATTAGTGACAGGAAAAAAAATCATAACGATCACAGTAACCTGCCTGCTGTTTTCTTCGTTAATATTTGGACAGGCTTCAAATAGGATCAGTGAAGCAACCGACCTGCTGAACACCGGTAAGTACCGGGAAGCAAAAGCAATTATTGAACCTATAGTTGAACAGGACCAGACATATTCAGCCGCCATATTTCTGCTGGGAAAGATATATTATAAACTTGGTGATCTGACAAAAGCCCGTGAACTGATTGATAAGGCCATTGAGCTGGACCTAAAAAATCAGGAATATCGTGATGCACGCAATGAAATGGCCACCTTCGCCAGCAAATTGACCGAAGGATCCCGCCTTTACAACAGTGCGGATTACGAAGGTGCTAAAAAGGTATATCAGGAAATTATTAAGGAAAATCCGAATTTCGTTAATGCTTATATTGATCTTGGCCGAGTTTGTGTCCGAGTTGAAGATCTGGAAGGGGCTGCGCAAAACTTCCGGAAGGCGATTGAAAAGGATCCTGAAAATGATAGTTACAAAAAAGAATTTGAATCGATAACCCGCCGTTATATTCAGGATGGAACACAACTGATGCAGCGGAAAAGTTATGCTGCAGCGTTGGATAAATTTAAACAGGCAATCAGTCTGAACCCTGAAGATCCGCTGGCATATTATTTTTCAGCAGTTGTTTATCTGGATGATAAAAATACTGCAGAAGCTCTTGTTGCTATCAATAAAAGTATTGAATACGATCCGGAATATACTAAAGCACACTTGGTGAAAGGTAAAATCTTTACGAGCATGAATGATGTTGCCGGTGCGGTAAATTCATTCAGAAAAGCAATTGAACTGGATCCTGAATATGTTGATGCCTGGAAAAATATTGGTTACGTCTATTATAAAACAAGGCAATACGATGATGCAATTCCTGCATATAAAGAGGTTATTAAACTGGATCCGGGTTATGCGTCTGCCTACGCAAATATGGGCGCGATTTATATCGAACAGAAAAAGTTTAACGAAGCTGTGTCAAGTTTAGGCAAAGCAGTGGAATATAATCCCAGAGATATCAATAGCATTTACAGATTGGCACATTCTTATAATAACGTTGGTAAATGTGATAAAGCCAAGGAAACCGCCCAAACAGTTTTTAAAATTAAACCTAATTATGCTGCGGCTATGTTTGAGTTAGGTATTGCCGAGCGTTGTCTGGGAAATCGTACTGCCGCCAAACAGGCTTTTCAGATTGCTGCCCGCGATCCAAGATGGAGAGCAAACGCAGAATATGAGTTAAAAACAGTTCAATAGACTTATCTTTAAATAAAAAAAGGGGTAAGAGCAATCTTACCCTTTTTTATTTTAGAATGGTCATTGCATGAATTAGGATTTCTCCTTATTTTTATGCGGAATAAAAGATTTTGAGTAAACTATCACAATTAAATCATCAGATACGCTCATGAAAGAATTCATTCTAAATAATGCTGAAGCCCAAATGGTTGATCACTATGCAATCGATACTCTTGGATTACCCGGTATTGAGTTAATGCAGAGAGCAGGTTCATTTATATCGATGAAATCGAAAAAAATCCTGAAACATGTACCCGGCAGTCATGTGGCGATATTTTGTGGTACCGGCAACAATGGCGGCGACGGGTTCGTAGCTGCCCGGCAGCTGTCTGAGTGGGGTGTGACGGTTAATATCTGGCTTGCGGGTTCTCCTGAGAAAATTACCGGTGATGCTTTTCATTTTTATAAACAATGTGTTGAAAAGCCTATCCGGATAATAAATGTCATTGAACAGGCAGACCTACCCACTGTCAAACAGATAGCGGAAAGTGATTTGATAATAGACGCACTGCTGGGAACCGGGTTTAAAGGTGAAGTCCGGGGTATTATCCGACAGTTGATTGAGTTGATAAACGCCTCAAAATGTCCGGTAATATCGGTGGATATTCCATCAGGCGTAAGTGGTGATACAGCTCAGATAGGAGAAGTCGCTATTCAGGCAACGCGGACTGTAACAATGGGATTTCTGAAACGAGGACTCATGTTTCAACCGGGAAAGCGATTAGCAGGCGATATTGTTCTGGCAGATCTTAAATATCCGTCACAGTCATTTAAAATCCTGGAGCATGAAACATATCTTATAGATAAGCAAACAGTCTTGAACCGGATTCCATCTATTTTTGATGATACTTATAAACACCAGCAGGGGAAAGTACTCATTTTTGCCGGATCACCGGGAATGACCGGAGCTGCATATCTGGCTTCTCAGGGGGCTCTTCGAAGTGGAGCAGGACTGGTAATAAACGCAGTCCCGGCAGGTTTGAATCTGATTATGGAGATAAAAACCACTGAAACGCTGACGCTTCCATTACCGGAATCAAAGTTCGGTACATTTTGTCCGAGTTCACTTTCCACTGCCAGAGATCGAATTGAATGGAGCGATGTGATTGTTTTTGGACCGGGAGTATCTTCAAATGATGAGGTCCGGGATTTTGGGATTGATTTGCTGAGAACTATTACAAAACCTATCGTTGTTGATGCCGATGGATTACGTATATTTCATGATAATCTTGATCTGATTAATAAAATTAACGATTTAATAATCACACCCCACTTGGGTGAATTTGCATTACTGACGGGACTTAAAATTGCTGATATAAAAGCAAACATTATTGATATTAGCAGGGAATTTGTGCTGAACCATCCGTGTACACTTGTGCTGAAAGGAGCACCGACCATCGTTGTTTCTCCGACTGGGGAAGTGGGAGTAAACAGCTCCGGTAATCCGGGACTTGCCACAGGTGGAACCGGTGATGTTTTGACAGGGCTGATTGCCGGGTTGCGAGCCCAAAAGATAGCGTCTTTCGATGCTGCCGTCAGTGCGGTATTCATTCATGGATTAGCCGGTGATATCGGTCGCAATGTATATGGAATTCGTGGTTTAATTGCCGGTGATTTGTTAAACTACATTCCCGGGATTCTAATTGAATATGAAAAGGTTCAATAATGGTCAGACATCTGTTTAAATTACCGGCAATATTGTACAGTATGTTGATATATTATTTGTCATCTTTACCGCAAAGTGAACTTCCTCCGATACATATAACCGGATTTGATAAGGTTTTACATTTTATTGAGTATTCACTGTATGGAATGACTTTGTTGTTGGCATATTCGCGTTCGAAATCGTCATTTATTTTGAGAAATGCCTCTCTAATCAGTATATTCACTGGATTACTGTATGCTGTAACTGATGAAATTCATCAGGTGTATGTAGTTGGAAGGGATTGCAGCTTTTGGGATTTTTCTGCTGATGCCTTAGGGGTTGTGTTTGGTATATATGTATTTTCAAAAATAATAATGTGTTATAATCCTGAGGATGAAATACATTTTCAACATACATCTCATAAGTAGAATTCAGATGAGAGGATATGGGCTTAAAGAGTCTTAAAATAACCGGTTTTGCAATTATCGACCAATTATCTGTTGATTTTTACAATGGATTTTCCGTTATCACCGGAGAAACGGGTGCGGGCAAATCGATTATCATTGATGCATTGAATCTGGCACTTGGTGAAAAAGCAAATCTATCCATGATTAGAGCGGGGGCCAGCAACTCAATAATTGAATGCATTTTTTCCGATCTTGGGGAAAAGCATCCGGTTATTCAATTCCTTCAGCAGAATGATATTAATGTGTTGAATGGAGAGTTAAAACTTCGGCGTGAACTCAATATCAATGGGCGCTCAAAAGCCTGGATTAACGAGACACAATGTCCAATCAATACTCTGAAAAATGTGGGTGATCTATTGGTTGATTTACATGGACAGCATGATCATCAATCGCTCCTGCGTGATGAAAACCATATTGAGTTTCTGGATGCATATGGGAATTATAGTGACTTGCGTGAAAATGTGCATGCTGATTATTATTCATTGAGTCGTCAGATTGAAAAATATACTATTTTAAAAGAAAAACGGAACTTGAACCGTGAAAAACGGGCACTATGGGAATTTCAACTAAAGGAAATCAATAATGTTGATCCAATTGATGGTGAATATGAACAATTGCTGAAAGAGAAGGCAATTCTCGATAATTCTGAAAAAATCAACGAACTTTCAGAAGAGTTGATAAATTCATTATACGAAGCCGATGAAAATACGATTTATGAGCAAGTTCTGGATATAAATAAAAAATTGGATACACTTAATGATATTGATCCCGAATTTACAGACGAACTAAATCGATTTAAAGAAATGCAATTCATGATACAGGATTTGTCCAAGCATCTGACAAATTATATACGGAACATTCAGTTTGATCCTGATCGGGCTGAAAATGTCAGCCAACGACTTTACTCACTGCAGCAGTTAATGAAAAAATATGCTCCCAGGATTCAGGAAATTATCGATTATAAAACAAAAATTGAAACGTATCTCGATGAGGATGACGGGCTTGATAACGAAATCCTGAAAATTGAAAAAGAGATTGAAATA
>CAZAKB010000178.1:0-5712 GCA_964485475.1 uncultured bacterium | reverse complement strand
TATCCCCAATTACTGCCATTGATATCTGGGCGTTTCTCGGATTTAGGTGGCAGTTCTCCCCTGCTGCATACCAATGCAACGCCGCCTTCAAACCAATCGGAATCCAGATCTTTTTGTTCGCACCGAGAAAGTACATTCCCATTGCTATCAGAGGCTACGAGTAATGCATCATATTTATCACCAGCCGGTCGAGCCGAAAATTCCAGGCTGATGTCCTGAAAAGGTACAGAAACCATTCTGGAATCACTTTTCGGACTACTTATAAATAATTGACCTCGGGTCGTCATCCCTACGGCCAGACCAATTCCCCGGACGGCATTATCCCGATAATCGTCGAATTCACCTCGTACGCCAACCTTGAAGCCGACCCATCCCTCATCCAGGTTTTCACCCTCATCCAGTCGTCCAACACGGACACTCATCTTAAAAGCACCGGCATTTTGGGCGAGCTCATGAGTCAGTAAATATACATTCCGGTCGCCGCCACTGGTGATACATTCAATTCGACCGTCTTTTAATTGCCAGTCCTGCAGCGGATTCGACCAGTATTCCGACCCGATCCAGACTCGCTGTATATCCGCTGGCAAAATACTGCAGAAATTGTCTGCGGATTTTTTATTAGAACAACTTGAAATCAGGAAAAGAAATGGAATTAAAGCAAATATTATTTTATATCGATTGGACATACTGCCTCCGTTCACTGATTATAAAAGTCTTATCAAGCAGATCAAATTCATTGTATTGAGAATTCCTCGATATCGAAAATTTGATCGTTTCATGATCAATTATTCGAACTAAAAATCATAACAAAAAACCGTATAGGTAAAATCAGTAAAAACATCCGTCTCGATCTTTTTATTTGACTCGATGACAAGTTTCACTTCGAGCGAATTCTTTCCCTTAGTGAAATCGGGATGGATTTCAAAATCCAGATCAAACCAGCGCAGGAATTCATTCTCATAGCCATAATACCAGCAGCCAGCATATTGCCCATCAATGTAGACCTTCGCTCGCTGCTGTGGAATGCTCTGATCGATGCGCCTTCGCAAGCGGACACCCTGATTACCGGGATCGACCGACACCCTGAAAGTAATCTCTCCCTTTCCATGATACCGTCCGTCATCTTTCAATAATGTCTCAAAATTCTCTCCCTCGGGATATGCCTCTACAGACACAACAGATCCGGATTGACTCGCCTGATAGCTATGCGCTTTTTCACTGGCTTCACTACCAATATCGATAAAGTCAGTCTGGCGGATCATCGGGTACTTGTTTAAATAACAGAATGTAAGACTCCGGTAATTTGACCGAATATGGCTCAGTCCGCCATGCTGGATGCGGGCATTGATGGATGAGTAAAATGGTATGGGCGCCTCAAGGTGAAAGCGGCTATAACTACTGGGTGTGTAATAAGCAGCTCTCCAATGTCCGCCACCCTTTTTTTGCATATCACCGACAACACAGGCAAAAGGCGTACTGAAATCCACATTATGTCGCCAGAAACAAGCCAGGTAGTAGTCTTCAGTTCCGGTTCCATTAATTTGCGGCGATATAGCACCATCGATATAAAAATGCTCATCACCTTCGCAATAATGCTCGTACTGCATCGATTGTACGACACCCACCAACCAGCCCGATCCCTGCCCTTCATACAGCAACCAATCATGACCATAGACCGTTTCGCCTTCGTGGTACATCGTCGTAAAATAGGTCCCAACAGACCGTGCCACCGGGTTCTCACTAATATAAAATGTCACGTTCAGCGGCCCTTTATACTCTTGCGATAAATTCACCAAATTAATCTCTGCCTTTTCCCAGAACAGCATGGGAAAATAACAGCGCAATCGTACTCTTCCGCTTTCTAATTTCTCAACTCGCAGAGGCAAAGACCGCATATCGTCGGCTTCGACGGCAGATCCAAAAAATATCCCGATGGGCGCATTCACATCCCAGCGGGTGTGCCCATCCCAGCGCATCCGGATCCGCACTTTCTGAAAGAATTCTTGCGATCCATCCGCCTCCATTTCAATGATTCTGATAATTCCGGCTGTGCTATCCAGAGTCAGCAAGGAGATTGATTGTAAAGGTTGGATCTCATCGGTTACAGTATCGAAAACTTCCAGCCCACTAGTATCCAGCGGCGCCTCACCAAATCGCTCAAAACTATCTTCGATTGCCTGGCGGTCTTCACCGCCGGTATAAATCTCCAAAGGCGTCGTGTACGGATATTGTTCGTAGATAACGTGAAAAAAATGAGCCGTTCCCTGAATGGCAATCTTCAGTGACTTCTCAAAGGCGATTGGAATAAAACTGTTACCGGCACAGGGACCTTCCACACAGCACTTGCCGCGCTTGCTGTAGGTCGTCAACGGATTCGAAAAATGCGGAGTTTTCCCGCTATAGAAATCGATATAGTTCATGCGGAAGCGCGGCTCTTTTTCATCATCAAAATAAAATTTGATAATAGCCGCAGAATCCAGATTCGTGGCCCACATACTCCGGACGCAGCCCGGGCCACTAGCATCAAATATCACTTCATCGCCATTATCGTCGATATAAAGCGGCCAGTATTCATCATCATTTTGCCCGGTCTTGTTATGGCTGGAAAACTGGTTTACCGTGATTCCCTGCGGCAGCCGAATCAATTTTTCAAAAAGGTGGTTGGACGGATACGTGCAGAGTGCCGCATTCTGAGAACCAGCCCCGGCCAATCCCGCCTGCAGGCAGAAGAACAGCCCGATGGCAACAATTAGAAAACGTTTAATTGTTCGTTTATACACAATTTGCTTTCTTATGTTCAAAGGAAATTGGCAATTCGTACGATGGTGTTATCGATTCCTACTGCCCCGAACCGCAAGTCCGTTGAGCGCTGGATTCACCGAGGAAGGATGATAGATCCAAAAAAAGATAGCATCAATCGGTCGAATTCGAAGCTGTGAATTCCAGCGCTCTTTACGGTTTTATCTCATTAATATCATCTTTTTGATTTGGCGATGGTTTCCGGCTGTTAATTCATAAAAATAAACACCCGAGGATAATTCGGCAGGCGCACGCCAATCAAGCCGATTTTCACCTTTTTGACAATTCGGAGCCAACAGCAAATCAACCTGCTGCCCCAGCATATTATAAACTGTTAGTGTTGCCTCCGAAACACGCTCGAGCGTAAACAGAAATGTCGTGTTCGGATTAAATGGATTGGGGTAATTTCCGAGCAAATGGCATGAGTTTGATAAGGGAATATCCTGGTCCGGCCTGATGGATGTTTCTACCCGTTCCACATTAATATCATCATACCAGACAGTACCGCTATTCGAAGTATTGTCCTTATAGAAAGTAAGGCCTAAAAATCCCCACGCAGAATAAAAACCTTCATCAAAATTTCTGATACCCTCTACGTAAGTCCAATCATTATCACCTGATAAAAAACTTCCAAGAGCCCCTTCTTCTCCGCACCGCATTCGAATACTACTAACATCTCCGGCGGTTTTAATCCATCCGCTAATTTTGTAGTCCTCTCCATCTATCAAACCTTCCGGATAGGGGCCACCATTCTGCATCAGCTGCATCCAGCCAGTATGATAATTGGGCACACAATACAGCCTCAGGGACTGCTTTCCACTATGATAAACAGTACTGTCTAAACTGACGGTCACATATCCATTTTCAATTGAATTGAACTCGTCAAATTCAATAAACCAACCACCGTTCCAGTTCGGATCTTCTTTGCTTAATATTAATGTGTCATCTTCAAAACCACCATTCCGAAAAAAACTGCCAGTGATTTCAGTTCCTTCCAAAATAATATCGTCAAACCAGACATCGCCCCTGATTTTAAGTCCGGCGCCTAAATTGCAATTAATTTCAACGGTTTCAGCACCTTCCTTTGTCGAAAACTCCATAGTGACTTTTGTCCAATCCTTTGTCCCACTGATTTTCTCAGTCATATTGTCCCACCAGTAGCCAGTTACATCCCCTGTGATCATTATTTGGGCGCCACCTTCAAACCACATTGATCCCTCTTCAACACCGTCAGTCTTGATATAAGCGGATACCCTGTATTCGAAACTTGGAGAAACGCTGATCGTTTGATAATAGGAGGATGTAGCACTGTCTGTATGACTTATGTGTACTGATTTACTGCCATTATGGACCACATCGGAACACCAGATAAAATCTGCCGAGCCTTCCACCACTGACTGAAACCAGCTATTCGGTGAATCAGCATTCCCCTCTTCGAATCCGGGATTTTGCACTATATTCTGTCCCATGCCTGTCTGTACAGCTAGCAAAACCAAGATAAAGATTGAGAAAGAAACGATTTTATTTCCCATATTATAACTCCTTATTCTTTTAATACGTTACATTATAAATTCTTCTATACTCATTTGTTTGACAAATTTAACACGCATTAATCCATATCAAGCTCTACGACACTTACCGAAGCTGCTGGGAATGTCCATTTGTTACTTTTTGGAATCACTGATTCTTTCGGAGACGTCACCTCCGGCTCATATTTAAATATCTCATATGCAGGATCCAGCGCCAGTGTAAATACTTTTCCGGATTTTATCTCTTCGCCTTGAATATGCAGTTGTACTTCCACAGGTTCGGTGCGATTAATATTGGCAACATGCAAAAATACGCGATTTCCGGTCCGGCTGGCCGTAAGATCCAGGTCTTTCGAACCGCAATTCACATCAATCGCATTCTCGCCCACATGCTTTCTGTACAGACTCATCACCATCGCGACCGGCATCATGTACGGATGACTGCCCCGCGAAGGAATCAGCACGGCGTTATTTTGCCAGGTTGTACCGCAAAAATCAGCCAGCGTGGCGATTTTCAAGACATCGCCATTTCTTTCATACATGTTCATAATTCTGGCATTGGATACTCCGGCCGCCCAAGTGGAAAGCGCTTCATTGCGATTTCGTCCAGGCAGGAAAAAATGCCCTTCTGTCAGTACGAGCGGTAAGCCGAGATCGGCAACAATTTCACGCATTTCCAGCAGCAATTTCTCCGGTTGCTTGTAGGATTCCATGAAATATTTCCAGGTTTTGGCCCAGTCCTTGTGATATTCGATTCCGCGCAACGGCGAATCCTTGCCGCCGGGCCCATAGCCCTGGTGGAAATCCAGGTACTGCAGTTCCTTGCCGGCAACTCTGACCATCTCTTCAGCCCAGCCATCACCTTGTCCCCAGCCGATCAACTCGATCGTCGGATCGGCAGCGCGCATGGCCCGGGCAAACTCCAGGGTCTTCCTCGCAGCGGTTTCTTTGCTGAAATCATTACCGTAATGGGTCTCGTTCCCGATTTGCCAGAATTTGACATGAAAGGGTTCTTTGCGACCGTTTTTGATGCGCTCGGCATTATCCGGATTGTTGCAATAATCCACCCACTCAGCGGCTTCTTGTGCCGTACCACAGCGAACTTGCCCCTTTTGATTTTTTTGCCAATAGGGTCTGCCATCCGACTCAAAATTCACACAGATCATTGGTTCCGCATTTATTTCTTCACAGAACTCGAGAAATTCGTGGGTCCCTACCTGGTTGTTATAAATGCCGCCCCAGAGCAGGTTATACATTGGTGGGCGCTGTTCAATCGGACCAATTCCTTCTTTCCAGCGATAATAGGAGCAAAAGCATCCGCCCCAGCGAATCATTGTCGGCGCCAGTTCCTTCGTGGTTTCGATGAAGTCTGTCCGCCAGCGAT
>CAZAKB010000177.1:0-5787 GCA_964485475.1 uncultured bacterium | reverse complement strand
CCGGATTCACCAGCCGAATTTCCATTGGCCTAAGGGTGTCGATATGAATATCGCGTTGCGGGAAAGCGATTGTAACACCGGCATTCCGAAACAATTCGTCAATGCGAAAGCGAATGTCACTTTCGATAATTAAGGGATTGACGGTGTCGGTAAGTTGAACCCAGAACAGGGCGCGAAAGATGAGCGCGCTGTCGCCAAAATCTGTAAAAAGGACGAAGGGCTTGGGGTCTTTCTCAACATTTTTATTATCGGTAACTGCCTGGATAATCAGGTCATGGACCTTTTGTACCGGTGATCCATAGGCGACTCCAACAATTACTTCGCGGCGGAGAAAATTGTCCACCAGGGACCAGTTGACGACGGAGTTTTCCAGTAATTTACTGTTGGGTATGACCATCCGGTAGTTTTCGAAAGTCTTTATCCGGGTTGAGCGCCCACCGATATGTTCAACGGTACCGCGGCGGTTTTCCATTTCCACAATGTCGCCGACCTTGAGAGGACGCTCCATCATTAAAACCAAGCCGCTGAGAAAATTATTCACCAGGTTCTGACTACCAAGGCCAATGCCGAGTGCCAGCGCCCCACCGATAACAGTAAAAGCGGTCAATGGAATTCCGACTACGCTGAGTGCAAAAAGGAAAACAAACGCCACAAGCAGGTAGCGAAAAATAGTTTCAAGAGATTTTTTGACCGATATATCGTTGCGGAAACGCCTTGGTATCAACAATACAATTTGCCTGGAGAGATACTTGGTAAGCCCCATTCCCAGGATCAATAAAATGAGCCCGAAGATAATATTTCCAAGCGCAATGTTGTTATCTTTGACGGAAAAGAGATTCAGTTTCCAGATTTTCACGAAAACGGTTGTTGAAAAGCCCATTATTAAAAACGCTGTTACCAAAACAAGAATCAAAAAAAGATAAGTGATTGTTGATTCCAGCCAGTTTCGAGTTTTTTTGTCTTTGATAAAACGTTCGAGCATATATTGATTGGTTTTTTCCGCAGAAAACCGCGCAATTCGACGCCCCAGAAAAATGACAATAATGGCCAGAAATAAAGGTCCGAGATGGACATTTATTATTTTGTTGGAGACCAGCGGGTAGTTCCAAACAGGAATAACCGTTTTAAAGAATTCTGTAATTATTGTAGAAAATTGGTCAAACACTGATATCCCATTTTATAAACTGCTATAATGTATGGGGAATTCCATATAAACACAATTCATAAGTTTTACTAAAAGTGCCTGTTGTTTCTAAACATATTCCCTTGTATTTTTTAAACATGAAAATATTAGTAATCCATGGTCCGAACATGCCCCTATTGGGAAAAGTTACCATAAAATCAGGGACACGGCTGACCCTGGACAAGCTGGACAAGACCATTCGAAAAGAGTCCGCAACGGCCGGTGTCGAACTTAAGATTGTTCAGTTTTACGACGAAGAACGCATGTTGAAAACCGTCAGCCGTAACCGGAATGAAATCTCCGGAATATTGATCAATCCGGGCCCGTTGGCTCCAACAGCGTTTAGCCTGCGGGAATTACTTGGGATACTGCACATACCTACGGTTGAAGTTTGTATTGAAGAATTTCCCTTTTCCAGTGAAACGTTTTCCAGGTCGGTATTAAAGGATGTTGTTTCAACGCGATTTATCGGTCCCGGTGTTGAACCTTATCTCTACGGGTTAAACTCATTGCTGAAATGATTAATTTCTGACAGCTGTTGACGAATAAAAATCAAAATATAAACAGGGACAACAAAATGAATAGAAGAGTCATTTTAGGGTGTGTCTTAATTGCTTTGATGACGAGCCTTTCCGCATTTACCGGAGAAATTGTCAGGAATTTTGATATTCCCGGCACCTGTCCAACGGGCCTGACCTGGGACGGGAACTATCTCTGGTTGGCAGACCGAAAGGCGGACAAATTGTTTTGCATAAATCCGAAGAACGGAAAACTTATCAAGACCCTTGACTCTCCGGCCTACTGGCCAATGGGGCTGGCCTGGGATGGTGAAACACTCTGGAACGCAGATGTCAATACCCGAAAAATATATAAGGTTGATCCAGGATCAGGAACAATACTGAAAACAATTGATGCGCCGGACAATTTTCCCCGGGGACTGGCGTGGGACGGTCATTATCTCTGGTGTACTGATAATATTTCTGACAAAATTATTCAATTCAGCCCCGATGATGGTACGACAATTCGGGAATTTAAATCGCCTGTCAAGGACCCGCGGGGCATTTGCTTTGATGGAACATATTTATGGATAGCAGATCGGGTTGCTGATGAGATACACATGGTTGATCCGGAAAGCGGTTGTGTTATATTGATTACCGAGGCGCCGGGTGCTTTCACCCGTGGATTGGCGTTTGATGGTAAATTTCTTTGGGCGGTGGATTATCAGAACGACAAGTTGTATCAATTAAAAATACGCGACAATGAAATTTTTGTCCGTTCCGACGAGCGTCATGCGAAAGTAACGATTACCCACCAGATGAAAAATTTTGGCCCCAATGATATCAAAACCGCAGATGTCCATCTGCCGATCCCGATGAATCGTGACAATCAACGGCTAAATGGTGATGTCCAGTATGCCCCAAAATATTCACAAATTGCGACAGATAAATGGGGCCAAAAGACGGCAGTTCTGCATTCGGAAAATTTAAAAGCCCAAGCAATTCAGGAATTTGTTTCAGTCACCGATGCAACGATATGGGAAACACGCTATTTCATTTTCCCCGATAAAGTGGGCGCGCTGCAAGAAATCCCCAAAGAAATTATGGCGTTATATCTTGAAAACAATGAGAAATACCAGATTGATCATCCGGTTATCCGGGAGGCCCTGAAAGAATGTGTCGGTGAGGAGAAAAATCCCTACTGGATTGCGCGGAAGATTTTCAATTATCTGATCGAAAATATGTACTATGAAATGGTTGGCGGCTGGAATACGGCGCCGACGGTTCTGGACCGGGGCAACGGCTCTTGCTCGGAATATACGTTTGTTTATATTGCCATGTGTCGGGCGGCAGGGCTCCCGGCGCGTTATGTTGGCTCTGTAGTTGTCCGGAATGACGATGTCAGTATGGACGATGTGTTTCATCGCTGGGCGGAAGTTTATCTGCCAAATTACGGCTGGATACCGGTTGATCCCAGCGGGGGCGATCAGGAATTACCCCGGGACCAAGCCAATTATTTTGGACATCTGGCAAATCGTTTTTTAATAACTACAGAAAGTGGTGGTGGTTCTGAAACAATGGGCTGGACTTATAATGCCAATGAATTCTGGACAACCGAACCTCAGACAAAAGTGGAAATTGAAACCATCGCTGAATGGGAACCGCTGGACAATTAAAAAGGCAAAATTAATAAAATATAGGTGTGGCTTCGCTTATTTTTAAAATGTAATGACGGTGAAGCCGTCATCGATATATTGTGTCATACTCGGGTGACCGGACATATCATCACCCAGCCGCAAATTTTGTTTTTCGGCCGAGGCCAGACTACCCATTTTTTGGGCGCAAGCCCGGCACACACAATCGATTAATCCCAGGTCTTTAGCTTTTTGATACAAAATGGCAAAAGGTTTTGCCGGGTCATTCAGATCTTTAACCAGTTTTGTGGCGCTGCCTTCAATAATAATTTTTACAATATAATTTTTCGAATGCATATCCAGTGCATTTAGCAACACATGTACGAAACACATTGGATCGCCATTGAAGGCAAACAGAGCATATTTTTTATTCATATTTATTCTCCTTAATTAGCCAATAAACAAAATTGAAAACAGCGCAACACACAATATGGCGATTCCGCCCGGCACAGCTACTTTTATATAGTAGTCTTTTAAACTTGTTTTAAAATATTCCAGTGTCACCGATACGCAGGGATGGATTGGTGAAACAACGTAACCGACAAATACAGAAAAGTACATAACCGCAAATACCAGTGGCGACATCGAAACTGTACCAAAACTGGCATAATAAATCGGCAACAGAATTGATACCGGGACCTGTACCCGGCCGGTGACGAACCCTAAAAACAGGGCAATACCAACAATGAGGAATGTTTCATTAAATGCAATCGCGGCGATAGCCGCTGAAGCATCGGTGGCTTTAAAAATATTCAGAAATATAAACATTCCCAAAATCAGCAGGAAAAAACGCCAGGGACGCATTTTCAAGGTAATCGGTTTTAGTGCTTTTAGTGATAATTTGCCGAAATAAAATGTTATTCCGAGAGAGAATAAAACTCCAGCAATAAGCGGGACTTCCTCTATCACATTTGGGAACAGTGATTTACCGACTATATGAATCACCGGCGCAATCATTACTGCGATAATGGGTTGAAGGATTTTTCTGGAATCATGTTTTCCGCTTAGAACGCTGTTGTCTTTTATTGGTCTAAGGATGAAGAAGTACCCCAGCAGGGTAAGCAGTAAAAACGCCGGTAACAAGTACAGAACTTCGGTATAGAGATCGATCCCAGCCATTTTGGTGGTTGCCAGCAGCCCGGCGAGTGGATAGATCATGACCAGAATGTGCCGAAACCATACGTTGATTGCCGCGTAATCGGCTTTTGTGGCCCCGCTTCCGACGTTGGCAATCACCGGCGCCGACAACAGTGCGCCGCCCGGCATGGTGAGCATACCCATAAACGCCGGGGCGATAAACAGGAATGTTTTACTACGCATGTTCAGCGATTGAATCAGATCTTTTATCAATCCTGATTCAGTGAGAGCGCCACCGATTATGGGCATAATTCCGACTGCCAGGGCCAATAAAAATATTGAGGGATCACCAATTGTTTTAATAAAAATAGCAACAACATTGCTTGTCGGTAAATTCAGTATACCGAGAATGAATGAAGAGATCATCAGACCGAGCCAGATACTTTTCCGGCCGATCCCGATTAGCAAAATGATTGAAAAAAGAAAACTAAACCAGATTAATAACATACAAAATCCTGTGTAACTAAACTTGTAACTAAAGCGAAATTAAAGATATCAAATCGCTTTTAGGTATTCAACAACTTTAATCGGAATATATGTCAGAAAAATTAAGTAATAAGGATAAAGACAATATCGAATATAGTGGTTTTACTAAGGTGTCTTAAGGTTTTATAGTGGTGTATGATAGAAGAAAAACAAACATTTTAACAAAAGTAATAATAATATATAATTCAGGGCAAAAAAAACATTTTTTTTTATTGCGAATAATTTATCATATTATCGACGGTTCTTAACCCAATATGAAAAATAATTAAAATCAAATATGTCTACAACCTCATACGAATACGGGCAATTTTAATAAATCGGCAAGCCGGCCGCTTTCTGTTTATAAAAAATATCTTTTAAACAATAAATGAAAAAACCACAGAGGTAGAAAATGCAAAAGAACTTGTTGCTGATTGTTTTTTAGCGTGTTGCTGATAGCGAGTGCCGTCGGACAGACAGGCGTCACAATTGGTCCTGAATCGATGGACCTGACCTTGTCGCAATACACGAACCATTTGGTTGATACACTTGAGATCACCATTAATAATGGCAGCGCCGAGCTGCTGGAGTGGGAGTTTTTTGTTAAAACGTTGCCCCCGGTGACGTTTACCAAAGAAAACCGGGCCGATTGTACTTTGCCGGAAAACCAGGACAGGATTACGGATAACGTCTGGATAACACGGGACAATACTAGAGGTTTAATTAATATTGCCCGGGAACCAGAGGTTAACTATGATGCTGATAAAAGCGACATTGGCGGAGGAATGCCCATCCATACAGAACTGGTGGA
>CAZAKB010000176.1:0-5830 GCA_964485475.1 uncultured bacterium | reverse complement strand
TCCAAGGATGAAAACCCTTTTTTATCATCAAATTGTAAAATTCGATTTGCGCTAAAACAGCAACCAAAGCGATAAATGTGGCAAATGGAATTCTACCTGTTCTGATCAGCAACAAAATCGCCGGAATGCCCAGCACATTAACAATCATTCGTGTTGCAAAATTATTCAATCCCTTTTCCTTATTCATGATGTTTCGTCTCCCCTGTTCCCCATTGAACCACAGTTACTTTAACTTTGCCCACTCCATGTTTCACTAATCCCAATTGAACCGCTGCTCCATAAGACAGATCAATATCTCTTCCCTGAATATAAGGTCCCCGATCATTGATTCTTACATTGGTTGATTTTCCGGTTTTCGGATATGTTACCTTTAATATAGTTCCAAAAGGTAATGATTTATGGGCAGCCGTCAGCGCGTCTTTATTAAATATTTCACCATTCGCTGCTTTTTTTCCATCGAATCCATCATTCAAACCGTAAAATGAAGCGGTAAATATGGCTGTATGTTGAACGCCCTGAATCAGCAAAGGCGGCGGTTTTTGCTTGTCAGGTTTTTGTGAAGATGGTTTTTGTGGTTGCTGCGTCGAAGGTGGAGAATAATGATATCGAGGTGCCGGTGTGCAGGCGGTTCCGAAAATTATAAGTACTGTTATTGGTAATATTTTCATTTAATTAATCGGCCGATCAGATCACTAATAGTCGTCAATTTCTGTTGCTTCATATAAACTGTTAAAAATTCCAGAATTTCGCTGACCACACAAGGGTTCGTAAAATTTATTGTTCCAAGTTGAACTGCTGAAGCTCCCGCCAACATGAATTCGATAACGTCTTCACCACAACTGATCCCGCCTATTCCAATTATTGGGATTTCAACTGCCTCTCTCACTTTGATGACATTAGCCAGCGCAATTGGCTTGATTGCCGGGCCTGATAGTCCGCCAATAATCGTATTTATCTTCGGTTTGCGTGTGTATATATCGATTGCTGCACCGTAAACCGTATTGATCAACGAAACGGCATCGGCACCATTGTTCTGAACAATTTTCGCCATTGCGGCAATATCGGTCACATTGGGTGATAATTTCACTATCAGAAACCGTTTGGTTGTTTTCCGCAATACTCCAATAAGACGCTCAAGAACCCGCGGGTCCGTTCCAAAAGCAATCCCGCCTTCTTTTACATTGGGACAAGACACATTGATTTCATACCCGGCAATCCAGTCTTCATGATCCAGTTCACGAATTACAGTGCCAAATTCCTCTTCTGTCCGGGCGGCAATATTCACAATGACTTTACACGTTAATTCACTGAGAAACGGTTTCTTCTGCTTTAAAAACGCCTCTAATCCAATATTTGCCAGACCAATCGAATTAATCATTCCCGATGCTGTTTCGACGATGCGTGGAGATGGATTGCCAATGCGTGGCTCGAGGCTTAGCGATTTTGTAACAATTCCGCCAAACTGATTGATGTCCAAAATCTCCGCCAGTTCATCACCATACCCAAAAGTACCGGATGCTGTCATAACCGGATTTGATAAGACAAGATTATTTCCCAGATTAATGCGTAAATCAATCATCAAATTTAATATCTTTTAGATTAAATACCGGTCCATCTTTGCAAACCAATGAGTAGTGTTTTCCGGCACTGTCAGATGAATTTTTCACAATGCATCCCTGGCACAATCCCAAGCCACAGGCCATTGTTTTTTCCAGAGATACATAAACGGATACGTTTTTGGAAAATGGCATTGATTTTAGTGTTTTCATCATCAGATCAGGACCACATCCAAAAACGGATACAGGATTGTCTTTCTTCTGAAGATATTCGGCCAGTTCATCTGTGATTAAGCCGTTACTACCGATTGAACCGTCATCGGTACTGAGTATTAATTCTGATTTTGAATCACTTAAAAATGGTAATTGGGATTTCGTACGGGCACCCAGAAAAAAGAGCGGTTTTATTCCGTCTTGAGAAAGCCGATCACGCAGAAACATCAGTGGCGCTGCTCCGACGCCACCTGCCAATAAAACAGGCTGATTTATCTGGCCGGAATAACCGAAACTATTGCCCAGCGGACCGAGAATTTTGACGTTATCACCCGGCTTCCAATGACTCATTACAGTTGTTTGTGAACCAACAACCTTATAAACGAGAAGAATAGCATCGTTATCAACTCCTGCTATGCTAAATGGCCGTGGAAATATTCTGACTGAATCCGGGAAGTAAATATTGACAAACTGACCGGGAAAACATTGATTCGCTATATTTGGGACAGAAATGACGGCCTTGTAGATATTTTCGGCAATCTCATGATTATCGACAACAATTCCGCTGGTCAAACATTTCATCAGTTATTCCTGATAGCTGGCACATCTGTTTCTTCATCACCTAATTCGGCAGGCAATATCGTGTTTGTAGTATCCTTGACCGTATCTTTTTCAGATTCTATCAACCAATCCGCAATACTTTTCAGATCACTAAGTTCCGATTGAGCATAACTCAGCATATCACTTTCCAGATAAGTGTCAATAAATTTCTGATACCAATATGTGGATTTATCCAGATCATAATACCGATTTTTAGTTATCCAGGCGATGGACAACATACTCTTTTCAGCATAAAGTGTGGTTGGAAAATCATCGATAATACCGGAAAAAACCGCAATGGATGAATCGGGTTGAAAGTCAAAGTATTTTTCTCCATTGAGAAATACCTGACGGGCTTGAATATTGTCCTCCGGTAATTTGATATCCCCAGTCTCAATAAACCTGAGATAAGGTGATTTAGGAAATTCGGATTTCATTGTATCCAGATATGTATTTGCCAGATCGCTTTTTCCGGATTCGATTAACAAAAAATAAACCGCGTACAGTGCTTTATCACGAATTGTGTTGTAATAATTTGTTGAAAATACCCGATTGAAATAATAGTAAGCGCTGTCGGTTTTATTAAAATCGAAATAGTAGAGCTCGCCAATTTCGTACATAACCTGGTAATATTCGAGGAATACGCTCACTGTGTCGGACATTATCATCTTCTCTTCTTCGTATTGCTCGATGGCTTTTTTCAGCACCTCCGGTTTTTCATCACTGGAAATATCAATGTCACTTGTATCGATTCTGCCTTCGATCTGATCGACGTAAGGTTTAACTTTTTTCCAGGATTCTGTAAACTTCGTGTTCAAACTGAAAAATCGTTTTATTTCGGTGATTTTATTTTGAGAATCCAGAACAAACTTGGAATTTCTGTCTTCACGTTTGACCATTTCAAAACTTTTCTGAGCTTTCTCATAATCGCCCAGATGAATCATGTACAATTGACCCAACTGATGATAGGCTTCAGCCGAGACCGGTTTACCCTGATATTTTTCAGTAACCTGACTAAAGCGGGATTCCGCTGATTCATAATCACCTTCAGCCAGAAAAAGAAGACCCAATTGAAATTCAAGATCGCCCCATACACTTTCATTGGCGATATCATTCAATTTGGCATTTATTAAATCCCGAGCCTCGTCAAAGCGCCCGGCTTCGCGGTAAATCTGGGCTAGCAGAATCTGCATTTTATTTTTTAGTTCCAAGGAAGGTGCAAAATTATTTACCTTCTTTAAATTGGTAATTGCTTTTTCTATTTGGTTCTGTTTTAAGTTGATTTCGGCAATATTATACTGTGCCAGCGCTGCCATCGGGATATCTCGTCCGGCCTTTGTTGTCAATCGGTAATAGATAAGGGCTGAATCCAGATTCCCGGAAGATTGATGCAGATCAGCCAACGCAAAAAATATCTCAGATTTCATTATGGGATTTTTCTCTCGCTGACTGGATATTTTCAATTGTCGGAGCGATTGCTCTTTTTCGCCCATTTTCCATAAACATCGACCATACCATATTTCTGCACGAGCACGTAATTCACTAGCCGGATAGGTAGCAAAATAGTGCTCAAAGCTTTTCCGCGAAGCTGAATAATCTGTCTTATAATATTGCGACATGGCAATTATATAAGCAGCATCATCTGTCCAGCGACTATCCGGATAAGTCAAAATTACTTTGTTGGATTTTTCAATTGCAGTATTGAAGTTCTTTCTGACATTGACAGTGATTTTCCCATCACTGGATTTTTCCAATTCCTCAATACCCTGTTTGAAATATTGCTCAGCATTATAAAATGTATTGTAATAGGCACATGAACCCAGCGCTATTGACAAAAAACCAATAAATACAATCAGGTAGAAATTTTTCCTTGGTTCAATCACAATTATACGGGTATTTCTAATTATTTATCATTCAGTAATAATTTATAATCATCAAGCAACATCGGCAGTATTTCACCGGATAGTCCTTCCAAGTGAAGATCCACAATATCACTGATCGCCGTACGGGTCTTATTTATTTCAATAAGATATGAATTATTTTGTTTGGCAATTCGTGGCAGATTGGATGCCGGTGATACCTGAGCGCTGGTTCCAATAGACAGAAAAATATCGGATTGCTTCGATGCCTGATAGGCTTTTTCGATATTTTCTTCGGGAAGTGCTTCTCCAAACCAAACCACATTCGGTCGGATCAAACCACCACAATAACAGTGCGGAATATGATTGGGATTATGACGATAGATATCATCAAATTCTTCCTGAGAATATTGCATGTTGCAGTTGACACAGTAATTTTCCATAATATTGCCATGAAGTTCAATGACATCACTGCTACCAGATCGCTGATGTAACCCATCGACATTCTGCGTGATCAGATCAAACGTTGGTGCTAATTTCTGTAATTCGGTTAAAGCGAAATGTCCTGGGTTAGGCTCAGTATTGTGGATAATCTCACGGCGATGCTGGTACCACTCAGATACGATACTGGTATTATTATAAAATGCCTCAAAACTGGCCAGTTCTTCCGGGGATAATTTTTTCCAGAGTCCTTCTTCACCCCGAAATGTTGGGATACCACTTTCAGCGGAAATGCCGGCACCCGTCAATACAACCAGTTTTTCGGCCTGCTTTAATTTTTGAATCGCAACAGGATCATTGATTACTTTCATCCAGCCTTCTTATTTCATTACCACAAAATTCACCATTACCGCCCAAATTTATAGTCTTTTATTCCACAAACCAATGAATTATTCCAATTCAACGGGATTCTTCCGATCCTGCTGCATTGTAAACGTACTGACAAAAAACTCATTTTATTCACCAATAATGCCCCGGATTTCTCATAAAATTACCCGGTTCCTCTTGGCTCATCGTTTTGCAGGCAAATTTAATTTCGCTCAAAATATAATTCATGCTAAAAACATTCAAAATAATCTCAGATGCTAGTTCTAAACAAATATAGAAAGAAAGTTCCATTGTCCAGTCTCCTTGGTTCAGATGATATTTTAAATTTGTGAGATCAAATAACTAACTTTTGTTAATTGATTTGATTTATCTAAATTTGTATCACTGTTTTTTATAAAATAATTTCATGAGAAGCGGATAATCATAAACTGTTTTGGGGGTATCAATGAAGAACAACACACAAGAATTGCTCAAATATCTATTAATATCCTTCGGTATTTTGGTTTTTGTTCTCATAATTACTGCGTTATTTAATAAACCGGTAGATGTCATTGAAGTAAAACAACTTGTTCATTATCCTGCAAGAGAACTCCGTGGTGTATGGATGAGCCGTTTTGATTATTCCCAAAACCTGGGGACGACTCAAAAAGAGGTGATTCAGGAATATATCAGGGAATCCTTTAAAACCGTTAAAAATGCCAATTGCAATACGGTATTTTTCCAGGTCAGAGGCAATGGAGATGTTTTTTTTCAATCAAGTTATGAACCCTGGAG
>CAZAKB010000175.1:0-5887 GCA_964485475.1 uncultured bacterium | reverse complement strand
AATCCGAAGTAACCGGCAAGGAAAAACTCGGCAAGTTCGCCGTAATTAAATAAAAAGATTAATGTTTTGGATATAATTAGTTGAAAAACGAGAAAGGAACAATCAATGGGAAGAAGAAGCATTTTATTTTGTGTCGTATTGTTAATTTTCATTATTCCCAACACAATTTTTGCTCAGACTACCGGAAAAATATCAGGTAGAGTACTGGATAAAAAGAATGGACAGCCGCTGCCGGGAGCGCAGGTGATGATTACAGCTAAATGGGCTGGCGATCAAGAAGTACCGTTGAGTCAAATACTGGGAACAGCGACTGATGGGGAAGGCGACTTTTTCATCCTTAACATTCCACCCGGTGAATATACGGTTACGGTCCAGATGATGGGATACAGTACTGTAAAATATACTGAAGTTTCCGTGTCGGTAAACAGGACTGTTTCATTGTCTACAGAATTAGAGCCTACAGTAATTGCCGGACAGGAAGTTATCGTGACGGCTAGGGCAGTTGAAATTAAGAAAGACCAAACCAGTTCAATCCGCAATGTGTCCTCAAAAGATATTGCAAAACTTCCGATTGAGAGTCTTGACCAGGTTGTTGCAATGCAACCTGGCGTTGTGGCCGGGCATTTTAGAGGTGGTCGTAGCGATGAAGTATCTTACTTGATTGATGGAATGCAAGTTGATGAGTCTTTTGGTCAATCAGGCCGTACGGTGTCTGTTAATACCGATGTAGTGAGTGAAGTAGAAGTCATTACCGGTGCATTCAATGCCGAGTATGGAAGAGCGATGAGCGGTATTGTAAATATGGTCACACGAGATGGCGGTGAAATATTGAAGGGTTCAGCATCCTATGAAATCGGTGGTTATATAACCGATAATAAAGATATATTCATCGGCTTACAAGATTTTGATATGGGGAAAAAAAGCGATTTGAATTTTTCCCTGTCCGGACCACTGTTAGGTAAACGTTTTTCATTCGTTTTAAACGGACGTTTTCAGGATAATGAGGGTTATCTTTACGGAATAGATCGTTTTAATGTGGATGATTTTAGTCGATTTATGGGTGATCCGAGCACTGTTTTTTCCGAACATAATGGCACGGATGAATATGTCAATATGGATTGGGGAAAAAGTTATGTGGTGTATGGAAAATTGACATATAAACCGATAAGCTCAATGAAAACGTCTATTATTTATAATATTAATGATTCTCATGGTCAGGGATATAATCATTATTATAAATACAATCCAAATGGTCGCTCGACCGGCTACGGTAACTCGAATATGTTTGCCTTTCAATTAAACCATATGATCGGGCAAAGGGCTTTTTATGATTTTAAAATATCCAAGGTGAATAATTATACAGGCGATTATTTATATAAAGACTCAAATGATGAGAGATACGTACATGACATGTATTCTATTGGTGGGGACGGCTGTGGTTTTAGTACGGGCGGACAACAGAAACATCATATTGAACGGACATCTGAGGATATCAATGCCAAGCTGGATTTCAACTGGCAAATTAATAAATATCACGATATTAAAACAGGTGTTGCGTATATTGCTCATACTTTGGATAATAGTTCTAAGGAAATCAGAAATGCGTGGTATGGTACTGAATTTGAAATTCTTGCCGAATATGATTCCATTACCAATAAAATCAGTTATCCTTACTTTTCCGCAGTAACAATGCCGGACACATCGGTCTATTCTGATATCTATGTTCGTAATCCCAGGGAATTTTCAGGTTATTTTCAGGATAAAATGGAATTTAATGAGATGGTAATCAACGTCGGTATCAGATATGATTATTTTGATCCAAATTCAACTTATCCTTCTCAATTGAGAAATCCGGCCAATCAATTATATTATCCCATCCTTGATACAAGTGGGAATGTAGTTCTTGATAATGATGGGAATGAGATGTTGGATCCCGAAAGGATGTCGTCATATCCCCGAGTCAAACCCAAGCAACAGATAAGTCCGAGACTTGGTTTGTCGTACAAGCTGGGAGGCAGTGCGCTATTGCGATTCAGCTATGGTCACTTCTTTCAAATGCCCCCCTTATATGCGTTGTATCAGAATAACTCAAAATTAATTTCTCCAGCTGATTATGCTACTACGAATGGTAATCCTAACATTAATCCGCAGAAAACCATCCAATATGAAGTGGGGCTCTGGCAGGAATTAATACCCGGAATGGAACTCGATGTAGCTGTCTTTTATCGGGATATTTATGATTTGTTAAGTGCTAAAGTTATTACAACGTACAATACGATCAAATATGGCCTATACAGTAATAAAGACTATGGAAATGTGAGAGGATTAGAATTAAAATATAATGTCCATTATGAGCCGTTTGTTGCCTCGATTAACTATACGTTTCAATATACACGAGGAAATGCAGATAGCCCGACATTCACGTTTTCAAGGGCCGGCTCGAATATTGATCCTGTTAATCGTATGATTCCGATGAGTTGGGATCAGCGGCATACTCTGAATGTTTCGGCTGGATATTATCAACCGAAATATGGAGCGAATGTGACCGTGTTTTATGATTCCGGGACTCCATATACCTGGTCGCCCATTGGAGAAAATCCACTTTCCAGAGTGAATTTATATCCTAATAACGACATGAAACCTAAAATGATAAGTGTTGATTTGAATGCTTATTATGATGTGTTCAACTATAAGGGAGTGCAGGGAAGATTGACACTCCTGGTTTACAATCTGCTTGATCGCTTGAATGAAGTGGCGGTCTATGCATCAACGGGTCGTGCTTATACAACAGTCGTGAGAGAGAGCGATATTAACAGTCACTATAGTGACTTTAATGATTATTGGGACCAGATTCACAATCCAGCGATGTACTCAGCACCCAGAATGGTAAAAATTGGTTTTAATGTTTCTTTTTAATTGATGCAACGGATTTAGGAGGAAAAAATGAATAAAAGGATATTACAATATTTTATTATGCTGTTTATAATTATTGGAGCAGTGATATTCAGTTACTCTCAAACACCAACCAGGGTTGGAACAACAACTGCGAATTTTCTGGAATATGGCTTCGGACCTGCAGGTTGTGCAATGGGAGATGCGTATGTCAGCATGGCTTCTGATCTATCGTCAGTCTATTGGAATCCGGCTGGTTTGGCAAACATGCAGCAGAGCGAAGCGATGTTTACCCAGCAGCCATGGATTGTAGATATTAATACGTCACTTGCCGCTACAGGGGTTGTTATCCCGAGAGTTGGTACGATAGCGTTCAGCTTGATCAGTGCTAACTATGGTGAGATGGAAGTTACGACAATGGCAATGCAGGAGGGAACCGGAGAAAATTTTTCCGTGGCTGATGCATCAATGATGTTATCGTATGGAAGAAAACTTGCAACCTGGTTTTCATTCGGATTGTCAACAAAATTTATATCGTCAAGTATAATGCATACAAAAGCGTCTGCATTCGCGGTTGATTTAGGAGTATTAATTAATACTCCCTTCTTCTCTCCCAATGGAAAAAGAGAGAATGGCCTTAATCTGGGGATGAGTATTTCCAATTATGGAACTCGGATGAAGTATGATGGTGTAGATCTGATTAATCCTATTGATGTACTGCCGGACGAAGAGGGTAATTTTCGTGATGTGCCGGGCCAATTTCGATTACAGGAGTGGGAACTTCCACTCATTTTTCGAGTAGGAGTTTCAGTTAATCCGATAGTGACAACCCGGCAAAAATTGACATTATCAGTTGATGCTTTACATCCGAATAATAATAGTGAATCCGTGAATGCAGGTGCACAGTATTCATACCAAATGTCAAATGTTAGTAAAGTATTTCTCAGGACAGGATATAAAGCGCTATTTTTAGATGATTCACAGTATGGTCTATCTTTTGGCGGAGGCATTATTTTGCGACTGTTCGGGAATAAAGCATTAAAAATGGACTATGCAGTACGTGACATTGGGATCCTGGGTAATGTCAGTAGCTATAGTATTGGAGTGATTTTTTAATATTTATAATAAATATTATTGATGAAGAAAATATTGATTAAAAAAATTGTGTTTAAATAATATGATTTAGTTAGGTATTGATTTAATGTTGAAAAAAAAATATTACACACTGTTCATTTTTGCATTTACACTGACTTTTATTAATCCATCTCTGCTCGGTCAAGGTAAACCCTACGAAGGGCCCGATGATCCGGCGTCTGATCTTTCGGCCGTTAGAGAAGGATACATGAATGGAAACCGTGTCGTACTCAGATTTAAAAGTACCGGTTTCATGGGTGGTTGGCCCAACAATGGTCTTTCTAAATGGCCAAATGATTATACGGGAACAGGGGGCATCGGTGAACTGCAATTATTGGTAGGCGCCAAAGTTTTCCTGGAGAATGATACAATCCCGGTTGATGATCCTGACAGGATTCTTACTACCCCGGGCTTAGATATATTATACTATATTCAGTCCTATAGTGATTATGGGATTGATAAAAATTCGGCCGGCACCGTGATTTGGGGACTTTATCCGGTACCAGGGTATGTCAGTGAAACGAGTGACTATGTTGCAATGAGCAACAGGTCGGAATCCTGGCCGCCACTGGGCTGGCCTTCCCGGGGGGAAGAACTTAAATGGCCCGGCGAATGGGATGGCCGCTTTGGCCGTGGCATTATGTATGCCGATCTCGAAAGCTATTACGTGCAAAACGATGCGCATGACCAGGAATACCTTGGTAGCGATGATGTGGTGAAGTACTATCCCCGGCCGGGGGTATATATCGGTGATAAGCGTCCCGATGTGACTATCCAGAAAGGTTTTCCATGGGGCGGAATTGGTGTTCGAATCAAAGTTCGGGGGTATCAATGGAATAATAGAGAAGCCCGTGATGCGCTTTTCTGGGAATATGATATTTCCAATATTTCCGACTATAATCTGACAGAATGCGCATTTGGATACAGACTGGGATCGGGCGTTGGGAATTGGGGAGATGTCAGCGGTGGCGGAGATCTCGGCTATTACGATGGTTACACCAATCTATCTTATTTCTGGAACGGTGATGGTATTGGCGCCGGTGGTGTGGTGCCGGGAGTTTTGGGAATAGCATTTTTGGAAAGTGCCGGGATTTCCTATGATGGATTTGATAATGATGATGACGGACTTGTTGATGAAAAGCGCGATAATAAGGCGACATCTATCATTGGGCCGACGGACGGCATCGAGGATTTGGAGAAATTTTTATTAGCGTATAATAAAACCGAGGCGAAACTCAGAGACCACTGGGACGCCGATGAGGACCAGGACTGGGTAGATGGTGAAGATTTAAACGGTAATGGTATATATGATTTAGACGAAAATCCGGGTGATGATGTTGGGTTAGACGGTGTTGGTCCCGGAGAACTGCAGTATAATGGTCCCGATGCGGATGGGTCAGAATGTAACCATAAGCCGGACTTTCTGGAGGGTTACGGATGTGAACCGAACTTTGCGTTGACGGATATTTCAGAATCCGATATGATCGGTCTGTCATCGTTTCACTTTATACCCGGGGAGAAATTTACCGGTGAAGATGTTTCAGCAGAACATGATCAAAGCTGTTATAATGCCCTTACATTAAATGACTACGATGAATATTTGAGTTCGCCGGCAAATTTATTCGCAGTATTTGGATCAGGTACTTTTAGGCTTTATAAGGGCCGAACCGAGCGAATCTCGGTGTCGGAGGTCCATGCGTATGAAGATTTGGCGGGATTAATTTCTTCAGAGCATTCAGCACCGTCATTATTTCAGAAAAAGAAAATCGTGCAGTATATCTATGAGAGTGATTACCGGTTTGCGACTCCGCCTAAGATGCCGACGCTGACAGCAACTGCGGGAGACGGCAAGGTGGTATTG
>CAZAKB010000174.1:0-5896 GCA_964485475.1 uncultured bacterium | reverse complement strand
TGCTGGGCCAGGGCTGAAAAGCTCAGCATCATTATCAGTACAATTATCTTCAGTTGTTTCATCAGTAAACCTCCGTATAAATCGAAATCATCCCGCGGTATTGTCCCCCGATGTCGGAGATCATTTCACCGGTTTTTAAATCCCGGCGTTCGTTTTTCCCCTTATCGAGCACGGCAACAATGGTCTTTGACTGTGGATGAATGATAAAAATATAACAATTTTCCGGTTTCACGAACGTATCTTCCTTGCCAAACATCAGCTGGCGTCGCTTTTTATAAGAACTCAGTTTCCGGGCGAGTTCGGGGTAGTTATCGGTTTTTGCCAAATCTTCCAGCACCGGTGACGCATAGACCGGTTGCCATGTTTTTACCGGTTTTTCCATAATCACCGGAACCTTTTCCTTCGCAGTAAGCGCAACGGATTTTCCCTCGGGGGTGACCCTTTTTTCGACAATCATCCCGGGATTATTATTAAAGGTCAGCGCCACCACATGATCGTCCGGGTTAACATATTTGTGCAACGGATTCTGCTGGTCGCTATGTTCACCGTCGCCAAAATCCCAGGCCAGATCGGATATACTCAAATTTGTGTGAACCGGCTTGAACAACAGCGCGCCGCTGATCTGGGGATAGACGTTGAAATCGATTTTGATCAATCCCGTGTAGTCGAGAGAAATCTTTTTTGTCTGGGTCACCTTGAAAGATTCATGCAGCTGGTACAGGTCGCCCCGGGTCTTTTCACGGTTCAGGTTTATGGCTAAAATAACGTCCATATTCTCACGAAATGCCGAAGGCAGCATATAGCGGAAAAACTGGGTTTTCCCGTCAACAACCTCCATATCGGCACCGTCCTGGGTGTTCAGCCGGGCGATAATATTGCCCACCGCTTTTCCGTCATCGCTGATGGTAACCGGGACCGTCACCATGGGAATGGATGCATCGATAATCACTTTACCCGGCGTGATCGTCAGCCCGGCCAGCCAGCTTTCAATTTTATTTTTCAGGAACATCTGAACATTCGGATACTGCTGACCATCTGCGGTTGTGAATTTTATGGGCTCCGGGCATTGAAAAGCCTTCAGGTACGCCAGGTAGTAATCCTCGACCAGTCCACTGAGGTTGCCCCGCTGTTCATCCATTTCAAGCGATGTAACCAGGCCGCTGATCTCCGTTGAGATTGCATCAATGCTTTTACGATAATCCGCTTTCGAGATAAAGGCGACCACCACCTGGTTGCCCTTCCGGCTCTTGTTCAGAAAATCGACGCCTTTCAGGGACAGCGTTGACGATGCCTTCACCATGGACCGGGCCTCTTCATTATACTGATCATTCACCTGTTCTTCTCTGGACATTACTTCCGAACTGACCGTCACCTGAATCTTGAACAGCATGTCCTGCAGCGCCATATTGCGGGCCTGCTCTTCGGATTTGTGCTCGCCCTCGCCCCAGTAATACTCGCCGGATAATTTGATATCCCGTTCGGTCTGGGCCTGAAGGCATAAGGGTACCATTATCCAGAGCAGTCTGATATTTCCCATCGTCCCAAACATATTACCTCTGATTATTTTACGAAATTATTGTAGCTTAATTTGAAACAATTGCTCCTTTTTGTCAACGTTTTCAGTCGAGAAAATATTATCGACATTATCCCGGCGGATATTGGGAAAAAACCGCGCATCAACGGTAATAGAATCAGCGGTAAAAATTGAAAATGGTATATTCATTGACATCAGGTGGATGTGATTAAACATCCGGTTTTCAAAAACGACCACCACCGAATAACCATTCTTGGTCTTTTCTTCGATTCCGGCATAAACGACATGTTTCTGCTCCAGAGCATGTAAAATCTGCTGATAACTGATGGATAAATTAACGGGTGGTACGCTCTTGTACTTCAGGTTCAGGTTCGTAACAGGTACTGTTTTAATCGTTTCTTGCAGAAAATTTGAGATACTTTCCCGGGAATACTTTTTGGAAAATACAAGGTCACGACTGCTGTCTGTCAGGGAATAATATCGGCGATTATAAATTCCTTCAATAAATTCACCTCCCGAAAACAGCCACAAACCATTCTCAAGTGGTCTGATATCATCATCCCAGACATCTCTGAAACCAGTAGTGTAATTTTCAACAATCTTCCGAAGCAGACGCTGATCAAGTTCCCGTTTATCGAAGCCTGTGATCAATTCTTCCCGGGCTGGCAATATCCATTCCAGCAGATGACCATCATATTCACATTTCATAACGAATTGATACTCTTTCCAGTAATTTGGGAAGCTTTGTGCGGAAAGCAGGATCGGCAACACCTGTTCAATCCGGTTGAACCCGAGACTTCCAAAGGGTTCTCCGTCTAGGATAACAGACACACCTTCTGCTTTTAACAATTCACCGGCCTGGTTGCGGTTCAGCATGAGTTCCAATAACAGTCGTTCGGTTGCCTGGTAAATTACCACTTTTGAAAAATGCTCAAATCGTTTGAATAATTCCACACCAACATGGATGACCGTCAGATTCTGATCGGCTTCCATGATAACGGGAATATTCTGATTGTCAATCTTCATCTCCAGGCGTCGCTGAATGACGATCCCGCCACCCATCTCAACAATTGTATCACCCAGTGTATGAATATCCTGTTTACATAATTGCTGAACTAGTGAATTAAGTTTTTTGTTTTCGAATGTCAGATTTACAGCAGCCGGGAGAATTAATCCCCGACGTGGCTCCTGCGCCTCTGCATCACCTAAAATAAAAAGGTAAAAAAGGATAAGACTATAGGGTATGAATCGCCGCATATTAATATTTTAAATATATAGTAAAATAAGCGATGACGACGAAAAGCAAAAGAATTTATCTGAATAGATTTGAGTAATGAGTATAGAGATTTGAGAAATTTTCAGGAAATTCGCCGGTTAAAATGCCCCAGCATCAGGTAAATAAAAATACTGTGAACTATAAAACCGATTGCGATAAAAATCCAATATCCTGTAAACGGTTCAAAACTCGCCAGGAACGCTTTTGACACCCAGAAAGGCGGCAGGATGCCCGCCAGATAAGCCCAGTTGGATTTCACAAAATAACCCACGAAGGGCGCCAGGAAAATCATACTGGTCAGTTTATAGACTGCCAGACCTTCGACTTTGTTATTGGCAAAAGCCGCCAGGAAGAGCGCCAGCATCGGCGCTTCCATCGCCGCCATGATTCCAACCGGGATCAGCCGGACTACCGGCACCGGCGTCAAATGAGCAATAAACAGAATAAGGTACATGATCACAAAACTGATGATCACCGGGCTGACTATTCGATAGAGCAAATAACCACTTTTGGACAAGGGCGTCACGGCCATGTAACTCAAAATATCTTCGTCCCGTTCATCCAGCAACATGAATCCCATTACCATTCCAACAAAACTGGGCGTCAGAAACGCCAGAAAACTCATGATAAAGGCATAATGCACCGTCAGATCAACCCATTGGACAACAAAATCAGCAATCACCGGAACAACAAAGCGAAACAGTAAAGCGATAAAAATCGGGATACAGTAAATAAGAATCAGGAAGCTGTCGCGGGAAACATTTTTCAGATCGCCCAAGGCCAGAGTTAAAAACTTTTTCATGATGCTGCTCCCGTCCTTAATACAATGTATTTATAAAACCACTTCGACGCCCAGAGGTAAGCCAGGTAATTGAAAACCACTAATAATACTACCGATAAAACCAATTCTCCGGCCGGTTTTGGTACAAAGGCAGCATCAATCAAGGTCAGCGTTGACTGAGTGGGTATGATACAGAACAGCGGAGACTCCTGAACCTTGAAGTAGTCCAGTAACGGCATCGTTGCCACAACAAAATAGATCGGAGAACTGAGCAAATAACCGTTTATGGTTTTGGTATACGATACCAGTGTAAACCCCAGAAAAATGAACAGGACCGACGTCAATCCAATCCCCAGAAACAACCAAAATGGATTGAATGAAAATCCCACACTGGCAACCGTGATCAGAAAACTAGACAGCAGCGCCAGAACTGTCAGGGAAATCACTTTCGACCAAATATATTCACCCATTCGGATCGGCGTAATGAATATTCCTTCCAATGTTTTCTGACCTTTTTCCAGCAGGATTATACCACCAAGAAACAAAAAACCCAGAATTGCCGGATCGGTGAGCAGCGTGACAGCCAGAGCTTGCTGACGAATTTCGATCGGCAAACTGCGAATAACAGCAATGTAGACAATGCAGACAATCAGGTAGGCATAATAAAATCCATGCCGGAACTGTAGACGTAGATCGTATTTTATTGCATTGGCCAGTCTCATTTCAGACTCCTGCCGGTAGCGTGGATAAAAATATCTTCCAGTGTTGCTTCCAGGGTATGGATTGTCTCGATTTCCTTCGATTTGATCAGTTCAATAAAGTCCGTATTACTACCGATATTTTTCATCTCGAATTCCCGACTCTCTGTCGAGCCATTTTCCCGGTATTCCACTCGCACATTTTTTTTACCGTTGCGGATTTTCAGTTCCCGGGGCGAATCGATCAGACGAATCTGCCCGTCCACGATAAAGGCTACCCGGTCGCACACTTCATCGGCGACAGTCATATTGTGTGTGGTCAGAAAAACAGTTTTTCCTTCGGCTTTCTTTTCGAGAATAAGGTTCTTGATGTTCTTCGCATTCACCGGATCGAGTCCGGCAGTCGGTTCATCCAGGAATATCAGTTCCGGTTTGTTCAGCAGCGCCCGGATGAAATTCAGACGCATTTTCATGCCCTTGGAATAGCCGGCGACCCGGGTGTTGGCGTCATCGGCTAACCCGACCAATTCCAGAAGTTTCATTGGGTTTTCCATCTCGCCGGAATACAGCGACGCGAAGAATTTCAGGTTTTCCAGAGCGGTGAGTTTGGTATAGAGATTCGGAAACTCAAATTCCACACCGATCTTCTCATAATAATCATTTTTCTGATCCCGCAACTCTTTCCCGAAAACCTGCACTTGCCCGGAATATCGTTTTAGAATGCCGATAATGATTTTCTGGGTCGTGCTTTTTCCGGCGCCGGATGGCCCGAGGAAGCCAAAGATCTCACCTTTTTCGATGTGAAAATCAATCCCATGAATAGTTTCTTCCGAATTATCGGGATAGGTGTATTTAAGATTTTTGATTTCGATCATTGCTGCTCCTGTTGTAATTATCCTCCCGAAGGTGAACTTGTCCCGATTCATCGGGAAACCTTTGGGAGGTTTAGTCAATCATTCCACCAATCCCTTCGCCACCACGTCCACCAACAGATCAATCACTGCCGGGTAGACTTCCGGGCCAATCTCTTCCTTGTGAAATGTCACCGTAAAAATCGCCCTGAAAAAGGCAATGATAATGTCTGGATTCAACTGGCGAAGATTGCTGTTTTTTTGGAAATGCCGGACAAATTCGATACCCGCCTGCAGGTCATTCTCCTGGTGCTGGGCCATCCTGCCCGGCGGCAGTTTCCGCAGCAATTGTTCATAGACGCCCGGTTCGTACATTTTAGCGAATATTTTACTGTTCGCCACCATTTCCAGTGACTCTTTTAAGACCTGTCGAATTGCCTCCCCGGCGCTCACATCCGCCGCCACCAAGTCTGTCAGCATCTGCTCCCGGAAATGTTCTTCTTCCTCGAATATCTCAAAAAAGAGTTCCTCCTTGGATTGGAAAAAGTTATAGAAACTGCCTTTGGCGATACCCACAGCCTGTGTGATTTCATCCACCGATGTTTTCTTCAATCCGTAGATTTCGAAGAGTTTCCGTCCTTTTTCCAGTAGTTTCCGCCGTATCAGGTCTCTCTCGTTTTCGTCAAAGGATTTTGTCATATTGCGTCTTTCTGTGATTCTATGACCAATTATGTCATACGGTCATAGATAAAATAA
>CAZAKB010000173.1:0-5897 GCA_964485475.1 uncultured bacterium | reverse complement strand
TCATAGATTTCCCGGGCTCCCGGCACATTATTCCGGGCCGCTTCCTCAACAGAATGGTATATAGCCAATGCTTTTTGATAGGCGCGGCCTAAGGCAATCTCACGTTGATCGTTTACCCTATTCATAAGTCTCGTCATTTCCTCTTTGATCTCTTTCACCTAGTCCAATGCCTTGTTGATTTCCATAAAGGTTGAACGCAAGCGAATGTCTTTACCGGGAATCTCCCCGTTAATTGTTGCTCTTATAATAGCAAGACGGGGCGTCAGAATATTATCAAGTTTCTCAATAACATTATTAATTTCAGCAATATCATCGGTACTTAGTCGGTCGTTTTTCGCCTTCTCTTCATTCATCTTTTACCTTTCTTAGCCTGTTTAGCCATCCTGAGTTAATCTCCGAGTTCAGCCTCCCGGAGGTTCGGAACCTCCGGGAGGTTTTGCACCCATCAAACATATACTTTTCAATCGATTTCTCCAGGGTCTTTTCCTTCAAATACTCCATGACGAATTCTCGATAATTGCGACTGCTGCCAAAATTATCAGGCATGAAGGATTTATCCGTAAGCGTACTGCCGCGCTCCCCAATCCAATCCGGGTAGTTCGAATATTGCCAATGTTCCGGCAAATTCACCAGTCCCGCCTTGACCGGATTCAGGTGAATATAGCGGCACAAGTGCAGAACGTGTTCATCCTTTTCAATATGAATATGCCTGAAGCGTCCCTGGAAAAGTGTTCCCTTACGATGCTGTCTCCGGTTTACTGCCTGAACATAGGTATTAAAAACATCCCGGATAAATTCCGATACCCCTCCTTCCGATTCCTGCCGGATAACAAAATGGTAATGGTTTGGCATCAAGCAATACCCGATCAGTTTTTTTAGACATTTTCAAATCCTCCTATTTTGTTTTTTCCTTTCCTGGATTTTCCAGGGGATCTTGTTTTTCGTTTTGGGAAAATAATATTTGATTGTGGAATCCAATTATTATTCTGCGGGAAAAATGTTTCGGTTTGTGCAATTGATTTATTCATTTTGGGAATTGACCAAATCATTTTGGGATTACATTAATTCTTTGTGTATGTGAATTATTTAGTTTGGGTATTCCATATTTTCCTTTGGGAAGTCGTTGTTGCATTTTGGGAATTAATTATTTTCGTTGGGAAGTAATGAATCGGCCCTGGGAAGAAATAATTTCTTTGTGAATATGAGCCATTTAATCAGCTATCTGTTTAATTCATGGGTTCATACGATTCATAATCCCGGATAGGTTGCTTGAATTTCCCGGTAGGTTTTTCATTTATCTATGACAAAGAGCAATCTGCAGGGCATTAACCCGGAAAAACCGGATCCGTCAGAGAGATATCAGGATTATAAAGATATTTTTTGACCGTATTCCAGCTGCTTCCGCTGGATTCAGATACTTTTCGGGGCATAATGTCGATCATTTCACACCATTTGTTGTGATCATTCGCGTCGACTCACACATCAATTAAATCATACTCCTGAGATATCGTGACTGTCCTTGTGAAAACAGATACTCAGTAGAAAAAAGGATAAACGGAGAGAATACCGGTCCTTCTTTGCCCCTTTTAAAAGAACGTTTTGATTTTATCAATTGTGATTTAAAAAGTCAAATATTTATTTTTAGATCATCTATAGAGACTGTAACTCTGTAGCAAGTACTCTATTCCGGTTGTCTCACCAGATTTTGGCGAATAGCGTAGCAGATCAGTCCGGCATTGTTCTTCATACCCATCTTTTCAAGAATCCGAGTCCGGTTGGTACTGATCGTTTTGACACTCAGTGACAATTCCTCAGCAATTTCGCCGACAGTCATTCCTGATCCGATGAGTCTCAGTACCTGAAACTCCCGGTCTGAAAGGGCTTCATGCCCGGATTTGCGGTGGTTTGTATCAAGGCAGTCAGCCAGTTTTTCTGCAAGATCAAGACTGACATATTTATGGCCATCATAAATTCGCCGAACTGCTGAGATCAATTTCTCCGAAGCAGATTCCTTGGTAAGATACCCGGAAGCGCCGGCTTTCAGGACACGTATTGCATACTGGTCTTCGGAATACATACTGAGTACGAGTACCGGTAGTGTGGGATTGTGCAACTTGATATATTTCAGGACGTCGAGACCCCCGCGGCCGGGCATAGAAATATCAAGTACAACAAGATCGTATTTTTCAAATTTAATTTTCTCGATAACTTCTATTCCATTAGCGGCTTCACCGGCAACGATAATATCCGTCGTTTCCTTAAATATCTGCTTTAAACCGTCTCTGACGATGGCATGATCGTCAGCAATTAGGACCCTGATCATTCTTTCCCATCCTGAATTGGCAGAACAACTTTGACCGTCGTTCCCATATTTTTTACGCCGCTGATAATAACCGTACCACCCCACGGATTAACCCGTTCTCTTAAGCCGACCAGACCCAGTGACTTTGGGTTGAAGATTTGTTCTTCGGTTATACCCCTGCCATTATCCTTGATTTCCATTGATAATGTTTCAGAGTTAAAGTGCAATCGAACATATACTATATTTGCATCTGAATGCCTGGCAATGTTCGTCAATGCCTCCTGAAATATACGGAATACCGCAATTATCCGGTCCTGTTCCAGGGGATGATCGTCTTCGTCCAGATCCAGGTTGCATTTGATACCGGTTCGGTTCTGAAATTCCCCGCAATACCACTCCATGGCAGCTTGCAATCCAAGATCGTCGATTAAACCGGGTCTTAATTCCGTAGAAATACGACGGACTGTTTGGATCGTTGAGTCAACCAGGTTCGACATTGAGCGGACTTTGTTTAATTGCTCTTCTCGTTCCGGAGAAAGTCGTTTTTGCATCCAGATCAGGTCCATTTTCAATGCCGTCAGGGCCTGGCCGAGTTCATCATGAATTTCCCGCGCCATGATCAGTCGCTCTTCTTCTCTGACAGTTTGTAAATGCGATGCAAGACTGCGGAGCTGATCCCGGGATTCTTTTAAATCGCTTTCGGCTTTCTTACGATCGGTAATATCAATGACAACACCCCGTAGACCAACTGCCTTATTATTCTGCATAATTGGATTTGTATAAAACAGTGACTGAAATGTCGTTCCATCTTTTCGTAACGATGTATATTCATTGCCAATCGTAGAACTGCCATCCAGAATGGATTGAATATTGTCTCTCACCCGTTTCCGTTCTGAGGTAACGAAAAGTTGCAAAAAATTAACCCCTTTTTTAATATCCTCCTGAGTATATCCAAAACTCTGAATGCCATACTTATTGGTAAACTTGAAGTTGCCCTGTAGATCAATTTCATAAACAGTTTGTGGAAGCAGATCGACCAGATCACGGAATTTTTTTTCATTTTTTATCAGTTCCCGTTCGGTTTTTTTTAGTTCAATTTCGGTTTTTTCAAGTTCTTTAATACGAGATTTGAGACTGCGTATCTCTTTTTTCAAGGCTTTTATTTCAGAAGTTTGAGGCATATTAAATCACTCTGGCAGTTCAAATGCTTCGAGCAGCGCGTTTCGTGCAGTTTCAAGATCGGTTTGGCTTATGATGCAGCTGATACTCGATATGCTCGTTGAAATACCTAAAATATTTATATTATATTTTCCCAATTGCTCACACATTTTACCCGATATAGTTGGTTTTTCCTTGAAGTGTGGTCCGTAAACGACTAATATCATAATGCTGTCATACCACTTATCGCCCCGGGCCCGGACAATTCCCCGCATCCCGGCGAGCAATTGTTTTACTTTTTCCTTATCCGCAGATTTAAAGCAAAATGTAATATCAGCAGTACCTTCGAGGTTCTCGCTTTCGGTAATAAATTCGATGTTGATATTATTCTTTCCAAGTACCGTCAACACTTTTCCGGCAATCCCTGGTTGGTTGGGTGCCGAAAGAATTGAAACCATATTTAAATTTTTGGTTTCCAGAATTCCGCCGATTTTTATTTTATCAGACATAGACTAATAGTTTTTTCCCAAATATTTTTCAATATATCCAATCAACGTATTTGGCATTACCGGTTTTTCCAGAAACTCATTCACCGGCAATATCTCATCATTTTTTTTGTACTGATAACCGGTCTGTTGGGTGACAGCCGTCAGCATAATGATAGGTATATCAGCCACTACTGGCGTATTCCTTATTTTTTTGGCGATTATGAAGCCTTCATCTTCTGTTCTCATCATCACATCCAGAATAACCAGATTCGGTTTTTCTTTTTCTAGCAATTTAAATCCCCGGTCGCCATCCTGTGCGTCGATAACCGTATAGCCATGACTTTCAAGAACTATCCGGAGAACCTCAACGAGATCGATATCATCATCAATAATCAGAATTTTATGTGACATCCAAATTTCCTTTCAATTCCTTTTCGTATTGTAAGATAGGACTAATTTTCAGGAATATCCTTATTTTTTTCAATGTAGGTTCAACTTACCAGATGAATAATATAATCAGCCAGACTTGGAATATTTTCTCCGGTTTTCGCTGAGCATCTTATCATCTTCATTTTTGGATTAATCTGCGTGATATTCTTTATCAGTTTGTTAATGTCTATATCCAGATAAGGCAGCAAATCGGTTTTGTTGATAATCGCAGTATCGCAAACCCGAAACATCAATGGGTATTTCAGAGGTTTATCTTCCCCTTCAGTAGTGCTGATAACGACAAAATTATAATCAGCCCCTGTATCGAATTCCGCTGGACAGACCAGGTTGCCTACGTTCTCAATAAAAATCAGATCAAGATTTGCCAGGTCGAACTGATGCAGCGCCGGCATTATCACTTCTGCTCCCAGATGACAATCCCCGCCAAAAGGTTCGGTATTGATCTGAGCAACTGGAATATCCAGTACTGCGATTCGTTCGGCATCCGCGGTTGTTGTAATATCACCTTCGATAACCGCAAGCCGGATTCCCTTCTTTTTCAATTCCGGAATAACACTTTCAAGCAAACTGGTCTTACCCGAGCCCGGCGAGCTCATAATATTGATCAGCGTATATCCATGTTTTTTGCCTTCTTCCCGAATCGAATCAGCCAACTGATCATTCGCTTCTAAAACGTCCCTGACGATTTGGATTTTCATTATAACACTCCTGCATCTATTCGTTAAGTTCTATACTGTCGACGTAGAGCTCATTGCCATTGACAATTTCAATCGTTGTTGACAAACAATGATTACAGTGAAACACCGGCTCGCTAATCGTTTGTTGATGACCACAATCTTTACATTTGATTACAATATCGATCTCTTTTATTGACAGTTTCGAATTTTTAAGTTGTGGATAGTTTCTTTTTTGAACGTCAAAACTGAACTCCAATGTTTCCGGTATAATCGCTCGCATACGTCCGGCGATAAAATAAACGGTATCAACAGCATTCTTATTTTCATTTTTCGACAGTTCATCATTGACAATTGTAATAATATTATGGGCAATTTGAAGTTCGTGCATCAGCAAATCCTGGGCAACATTTCACCGGAAAGCATGTCAATAATCCGAGAACTTCCGATGCTGGTTTTCAGGATAACTTTCCCGGCAGGCTCGGCAACGACTTGACCAATTGTAGATGAATGAACATCTTCCGGGAATGACCGTAATATTTCCAAGGCACCTTGGGCTTCATTCGGATCAATAATGATCAGAATCTTACCTTCGTTCGCTAAATTTAGCGGATCAAATCCCAGCGGCTCACACAATCCCTGAACCACCGGTCGAATCGGCAGATGGTTTTCATTAATTTGAATTCCAAACATTTTACCCGATACAAATTCATTCAACGTAGTCGCTACGCCGCCACGAGTCGGATCACGCATAATTCGAATACCATCGAGTTTTGACAATAAAGCAATAGTCTCCTTATTTAAGGGTCGACAATCGCTATCGAT
>CAZAKB010000172.1:0-6031 GCA_964485475.1 uncultured bacterium | reverse complement strand
CTTCTGTGTACACGATATTCTGACGCGCCATTTCCTGCAGCGTCCGATAGGTGGATTCCTCAAAATCAACGGGTTCCCGGAAAAACCGATTTTTCCAGAACCAGGTTTCGATAAAGTGAGGAAAATCCCTGAAAACAAATTTACTCTGCAGATCCTCAATACTACTAATTTCAGGATCACCACCATATTTCCGTACGAGGTCATACAGGAAATTCAATGTAAAGGCACCATCCATGTGGAGATGGATCTCCACCTTGGGCATTTTTTCAATATATTGACGAAATTTCATAATCAGTTGAGTAAAATTGATGAGTTGGCATAAAATATTCCGGCTACACTGGCAGTTAATAGGTTCGCAATTGTTGCACCGATTAACGCTTTAAAACCCAGTTGTGTCAAATCTTTCAGTCGTTCTGGTACAACCGCAGAAATTCCGCCGACAAAAATCGCAATTGATGCCACATGCGCGAAACCGGTTAACGCATATGTTGTAATGACAATCGAACGAGGCGACAGATTTACACCGGAATTGATCAACAATGCAAGATCCTGGAAAGCAGTCACTTCCGTAACGATACTCCGTTCCCCGATGATTTGGGCGATATACCCGGCATCTGCAAACGGTACACCGATTATCAATGTAAAAGGATAAAACAAGTATCCAAGAAGTCCTTTTAGGCTCCAATCGATACTTACATTGAAAATATTATTCACACCATCACCGAAGAGACCGACAATCCTGTCTAGCAACTCGACCAATCCGAGGAATGCCAGCAGAAGTGCCACGATTCCAACAACCAGGCGGGCGCCCGAATTGGCGCCACTAATGATGGCCTCAAACATATTACTCTCTTTTTTGTAATATGGTTTAATGTTCATACCTAGCGTTTCAGGCATACCATCTTCCGGTACAAGTAATTTTGAAATAATTATCGCCGCCGGGGCATTCATAATCGATGCGGAGACCAAATGTCCAGCAATGGTCGGAAACTGATTCTTCAGAATAAAAATATATACAGCCATCATACTAGACGCGATTGTGGCCATCCCGCAGGTTAAAATAGTATTCAGTTCCGAACGCGTCATCTTGCCTACATAAGGTTTAATGACCAGAGCCGATTCCACACCTACGAAAATATTGGATGCTGCACTGCACGATTCCGCACCGCTGATTCCCATTAACTTTGTGAAAACATAGGAAAATCCCTGGATAATTTTATTCATTATCCCAAAATAATATAGGATTGCTATTAATGCTGCAAAAAATACAATAGTCGGCAAGGCTTGAAATGCAAGAAAATAACCCAATGATGTTTCCCCTGCACTGCTGATCATACCGGGTCCGACAGCCAAACGGCCAAAAACGAATACGGTCCCTGCGGTTGCTGAATCAAGAACGGCAATGACGGCCCGATTAATGAACATGAACAGCTTTGCACCAGCCGGAACAAGAAAGATGAAACCAGCAAACGCTACCTGAATTGCTGCCCCCCAACCAATGACCCGCCAATTGACATTTTTACGGTTCGTAGATAACAACCATGAAAACACTAAAAGAATAATGTACCCAAAAACACTGATTAAACGCATTTATTGCTCCTTCTATAAGCGATATTTATAACGGATATCTTCATCAATTTCAATCCGATCCGCCTTTAGTCGTTCCCGAACAATCATTTCATCAATATCATCGGGTACACGGTAAAATTTTGGTTCGAGTTCAGTCGCAGAAAGAACATAGTGCATGCTTGCCAGCTGCAGAGCAAAGGATAAATCCAAAATTTCAACAGGATGGCCCAGTCCGCCGGCAATATTGATAATGCCCCCCTGAGCTAGCAAATAAATCCGATGATTGTTCTTTAATGTATACTCATCAACCTCATCTCTTACATGCTGGAGTGACGATGCAATCCTCTTTAAACCTGGCACATCAACTTCAAAATCGAAGTGTCCGGCATTGGATAGAAAAGCCCCGTCTTTCATCTTTTCCATATGTTCAGTTCGAATAACCATCCGTTCACCGGTAGCTGTTATAAAGAAATCCCCTAGCGGTGCAGCATCGGTAATCGGCATCACTTTATACCCATCCATTCGGGCTTCCAATGCTTTCCATGGATTTATCTCTGTTACAATAACCTCGGCTCCCATTCCCTGGGCTCGAACAGCGACACCACGTCCTACCCAACCATATCCAATGATAACAACAACCTTTCCGGCAATACTCATGTTGGTTAAATGCGTGATCGCTGTCCAGGTTGACTGACCCGTCCCATACCGATTGTCAAACAGGTATTTTGATTGGGCATCATTAATACCAATGGACGGATACCGTAACTTCCCCTGTTTTTCAAGTTCTTTCAAACGATTAACACCAGAAGTTGTCTCTTCGCAAATTCCCTTCAGATTTACAGCATATTCGGGATTTTCATGAAAAAACTCACAAATATCGCCGCCATCGTCCACAACAGTATGCGGTTTTGAATCAACAATTGCCTGAATAAATCCGCGATATTCTTCCGGAGAAGCTCCATGTTTAGCGAACACATGAACGCCATTTTTCGCCAGGGCCGCACAAACATCATCTTTCGTGGATAACGGATTGCTGCTCGTGATCCACACTTCCGCACCCAGGCGTTGTAATGTCAGTGCCAGATACGCCGTTTTCGCTTCCAGATGAATACATATCGCGATTCGCTTTCCTGAAAAAATATTGTCGTCTTTAAATTTATCGTAAAGACCGTTAACCACTTTCATCCATTTTGCGACCCAGTCAATTTTCTCCTGTCCAATATGAGCAAGAGTGATATCTTTGACATCATAATTCATTCTTATATCTCCGTACATTGCATATAAAATAACCAGATTAACGCGGAACTGCAGGTGGTGGATACAGCGCGTCAATTTTGCCAAGTTCCCAGGGATCTACTGAATTTTTGGGGTTTTCAAAATAATAGGGATGAAGTAAGTAGGCCATTTTCTTGATTGCAATTATTTGCCGGGGGCCCGGTTTTTTCAACAACGAAGAATCATAATGGTAAACCCGATCATTGATGACAGCATTGATTGAGTCAAATCCTGGACGGTTCACGATTTCCCTTACAGTCGTAACCTCATTGCGGCCGGCATGCGGCCATAGTGGTGTCATGATAACATCAGGATTTCTTTCGACAATATCATTAAGTTCTGCCTTAAATGCATCACTTCGGACATCATTAAAAATATTCTCACCACCAGCAATCTCAAGTATCTGATCCATTGGTGATCCTGCACCCAAAACCCAGGGGCCAACATGGTTTATTTCAAAATATACTTTCACTTTGGGAAGTTTGGATGTAATCGCTTTGATTTCGTCAATTTCCGATTGATAGCCTGCAATCAATCTATGCGCCTGCTTTGATTTTCCAGCAGCGTTGCCAACACCCTGTATCAATTCGAATACATCTTCAAGTGTCTCCGGCTCAAAATGCAAGACGTTATAGCCTTTATCTTTCAATTTCTGGGCGATATCATGCTGCATTCTGTGTACTGATAAAATAAGTGTCGGTTTCAACGAATCAATTAATTCATAATTTACATTTGTAAACGCGCTGACGACGGCTACATCTTTATTATGCAACTCATCCTGTATACTTTTAAATTGATATTCATCATAGGGTAACCATCCGCCTGTCTCCTGAACCTCGGGCGGATAATTACAATATTTTGTCCATCCAACGATTTGATCTTCCAATTCTAAGGCATAGAGCACTTCCGTGTGACTTGGTGACAGAGAAATAATTCGCTGTTCAGGAACAGTTGAACAGGATGTCAAAAAGATAATGATCAATGCAAGTAAAATGATATTTATTTTGTACTGTTTCCCGTTCATTTTTTCCTTTCTGTTTATTTGTGGGCCTCAGGAGATGGTCGTAAAAGACCATCTCCTTCTCCCTATCAAAACATTGCCTTTTTCGACGGGCTACTCGACCTTTAATGCCAATGCAGCTGGGCTGTCACCAACATTAAATGTTGCTATGACTGTCCCGTCTTTGTCCAGTTGAATAACCTGGTCATCATCCCAGACAGAAACGAAGATATTGCCATCGCCATCAGCAGCAACACCAGTACCACCTATTCCCAGGAAATAATTGGATGTATCATTGACCATTGTCAAGGTTTCGGTATTATATGTCAAACATCCCATTCCCCAAATCGTCAGGAAAGCCATGTCATCGGCTTCAGAAAATGCGATATTGCCAGGTGAACCCAATGTAATGACAGAATCAACAACAGTATCCGTAGCCGGATTCACGACCATGACCTTACCCCATGTGCTCCAGTAATCTCCAGTGCAAACAACGTGGACTAATCCATCGGGCGCCACACCAACACTGAACGGATTTAGTGAAACATCAATTGTCGATGATACAGCATCAGTAGCAGTATTAATTACAGTTACAGTTCCCGGACCATAGCCGTATGTCGCTGCATTATAAGCAGTATTTGATGCATAGATATTTCCACCAGCTTCGGCAATCCCGGTACATCCGACTCCCGCGTCAATCTCTTCTAAAACCGCTTTTGTTGAGACATTTACTTTAACCACCGATTCTGACAATGAACAACTGACATAAGCAATATTATCATCAACAAAAACCATATTCTGTGGATTATGACCACTTCCCAGATCGATTACCTCAGGTGTTGCTGAAAAATCATCAACATCAAAGATCTGAATATTGTTCGAACCGGTATTCACACAGTACAGTTTGCCATTTTTGTAAACCAGCTGATTCGGCCAGGTTCCAACAGTAGCTACATTGTTGTAAACTTCTGCTGTCTCCAAATCTACAACAGAGATACTCTGTCCACCTGAATTCAGCACATACAATGCGGTTGCGGTTACGGGCGCTTCTTCTGTTTCCGGATCATCTTCACATCCTATAAAAAATGTGAATAAAAACAGCAGACTTAACCCTAATACAATTAACTTCTTCATTACATCCTCCTTTTGGTTGTTTTCAAAGAATTATCCTCTAAATACTAATTTTCACTGAAAACCGGTATTCCCTACCGGGAACCGGCATATTTTTGACCACTCTGTATTCTTCATTAAAAAGATTTTTAATTTGAAACGAAAATGAATAATCAAGCTTTTTAAAAGTTGGTTGAATTACGAGACTAATATCGGAAGTGGAATATGGTTCCAGGGAATTCGCCCATATATTTGACGCATCTGTATATCGACGACTTGTATAATTATATTGATAGGACAGAGTAATAAATCGGTACTCAATTGTCATATTCACATTGACGGTATGTTTCGGACGGTAGATCAATATTTTGTTAAATTCAGTCCGTTCATCAGATAAATTTCTAGCATCTAAAAATGTATAATTTGCATTTACAGACAGAAAATCTTGAACAGGTTGCAGGCGCAGACTGTTTTCGACGCCTTTAAAACGGCTCTTTCCCACATTTTGTGGCATCCAGAAGCCAGCCTCTTCCTGCCAAAGAATCAACTGTGTCATGCGATTTTCAAAATAACCGGATTCAAAATAGATTCCATTAAACAACGGATACTGTAAACGAACCCCTACATCCCAATCCCATCCGTATTCCGGTTTAAGATCGGGATTTCCTTTTGTCCAGGCATCTTCCGGCCAGTAAAGATCATTAAAAGTCGGTGCACGATAGCTCTGACCAATATTCCATTTCAAGGTACTCTGCCAGGTATTACCAAAGTTAAAAACCGTTCCTACTTTGGGAGATATTTTATTTGTAAAATCCGAATTGTAATCATAGCGGATGGATGGTACAAAAGAAACTGTATTTACAATGTTATTCACACAAATTAGTGATTCGTTGACTAACAACAGATAATAGGAATCCCGTTTATTCGTCTCATTATTTTGCTTATTTTTCATCCAATCAGACCGAAACCCACCACCGTAGGTAAATGATACCTGAGGACCAAGGACAGATTTTAATTGGACTTCGCTTCCCCAAGTTTGGGTGATATATTTTGAATCAACATTTTGCACTGCTTCAT